>NZ_MDGW01000610.1:0-14548 GCF_001712525.1 Shigella sp. FC1661 | reverse complement strand
CATGGCCATATCAATGATTTCTGGTGCGTACCGGGCTGAGAGGCGGTGTAAGTGAACTGTAGTTGCCATGTTTTACGGCAATGAGAGCAGAGATAGCGCTGATGTCCGGCAGTGCTTTTGCCGTTACGCACCACGCCTTCAGTAGCGGAGCAGGAAGGACATCTGATGGAAATGGAAGCCACGCAAGCACCTTAAAATCACCATCATACACTAAATCAGTAAGTTGGCAGCATTACCCTTTATGCCATGTCCTTATTGACCCCGTATATTACGGGGTCGTTTTTGTGCGGAATTAAAAACGATATCCTGCTGAGAACATAAACACCCACGGATCGAGGCGTACGCTATCATGTTGCTGTGCACCGCCCAGCTTATAATTGGCGGTGGTATCGATATCCATGTACCAGACTGACATGTTAACCAACCAGTCACGGTTAATCAGATAATCAACCCCCACCTGCCCGGCAGCTCCCCAGGAATCTTTCAGACTGAGATCGGAAAGCCCTGCCTCTTTGCCATGATCGTTAAATCCATTATCAAAGAAGGTGGTGTAGTTAATACCTGCCCCAACGTAAGGACGGAATTTGCTGCTGGCATCACCAAAATACCACTGCGCCATCAGTGTTGGTGGCAGATGGTGAACGGTTGCAATATCGCCGGTCGCCCGGGTGCCGATTTTATGGCGGAACGGCGTCGCTGCCAGTAATTCCACACCAATGTTGTCGGTCGCCATATAAGTAAACGTCAAGCCCAGTTGAGTGTTATTGGTCACGCTGAATCCACCCAGACTTCCTAACGTACCACCAGCACCTTCTGTTGGACGTACGGTTGCAGAACCTGCACGCATAAAAAATTCGCCTGCTTCATGCGCAAAGGCACTGCCAGAGAGAAGAGTTGTTACTGCCAAAGCCGCCACTGTTAACTTTTTCATATCCGCTCCGTCGTTATGGTTATAAAAACGTGACGAATATACCTACATTGGAGTAACAAATGATCCTACATAGATCACATTACATATGATAATTCACCCTTTATTGATCTGGATTAATTTAGAAGTTGCATTGAGAATCCTGGTTAACGTGATTTAAATCAATTTTTAAATATTTTCGCTACGCAAATATTAACTCGATCGCCACTTGCCGCGGTTTGCCCACGCCTGAAGGCCAGCAATTACCTCCGCTTTACAAAGATATGCTTTTCCATACAAGACCTGATGCTGCCACCCGAGGCTTAACCAGGGTACAATTGCCCGCTAATTAACACCTGCATAAAACTCAAGGAGAGTGCATGTCTATCACGGCGCAGTCCGTATACCGTGACACCGGAAATTTCTTCCGTAATCAATTTATGACCATTCTGTTGGTATCGTTGCTATGTGCGTTTATCACAGTGGTGTTAGGGCATGTTTTCTCACCCAGTGATGCACAGCTTGCGCAGCTCAATGACGGCGTGCCCGTTAGCGGCAGTAGTGGGTTGTTCGACCTGGTTCAGAATATGTCACCGGAACAGCAACAAATTTTGCTGCAGGCTTCAGCGGCGTCCACTTTTTCAGGATTAATCGGTAACGCCATTCTCGCCGGAGGCGTAATATTAATTATCCAGCTGGTGTCTGCGGGTCAGAGAGTCAGTGCGCTGCGAGCTATTGGTGCCAGTGCGCCGATATTGCCAAAGTTATTTATTCTGATTTTTCTGACTACCCTTTTAGTACAGATTGGCATCATGCTAGTGGTCGTTCCGGGAATTATCATGGCCATTTTACTGGCCCTGGCACCGGTGATGCTGGTACAGGACAAAATGGGCATTTTTGCCTCGATGCGTAGCAGTATGCGGCTGACTTGGGCGAATATGCGTCTGGTGGCACCCGCAGTACTGAGCTGGTTGCTGGCAAAAACACTGTTGCTGCTTTTTGCCTCTTCTTTTGCCGCATTAACCCCGGAAATTGGTGCCGTACTGGCGAACACCTTGAGCAACCTGATTTCAGCCGTATTGCTCATCTATCTGTTCCGTCTGTATATGTTGATTCGCCAATAACCTTAAGCATTTGATTACGGAATCGTAAAATGAAGCAGTTTCTTGATTTTTTACCGCTGGTTGTCTTTTTCGCGTTTTACAAGATTTATGACATCTATGCGGCTACTGCGGCGCTGATCGTCGCCACGGCGATTGTGCTTATCTATAGCTGGGTTCGCTTTCGTAAGGTTGAGAAGATGGCCCTGATCACTTTTGTTCTGGTGGTCGTCTTCGGTGGCTTGACGCTGTTCTTCCACAATGATGAGTTTATTAAATGGAAGGTTACAGTCATTTATGCTCTGTTTGCGGGAGCCCTGTTAGTCAGCCAATGGGTGATGAAAAAGCCGCTAATTCAGCGGATGCTGGGTAAAGAACTCACGCTGCCGCAACCGGTATGGTCGAAGCTGAATCTGGCCTGGGCTGTTTTCTTTATCCTTTGCGGTCTGGCAAACATCTACATCGCATTCTGGCTGCCGCAAAATATTTGGGTCAACTTTAAAGTCTTTGGACTGACCGCCCTTACCTTAATCTTCACATTGTTAAGCGGTATCTATATCTACCGCCACATGCCGCAGGAAGATAAATCCTAACCAGACTGCCAGTCCTTCGGGGCTGGCGCTGTATCTCCTCTGTTCTCCTCAGGAAAATCATAGTAGCATCGCGCCTGTGATTTTCCTTTTAAGTCGGTTTTACCATGTCTACAACACATAACGTCCCTCAGGGCGATCTTGTTTTACGTACTTTAGCCATGCCCGCCGATACCAATGCCAATGGTGACATCTTTGGTGGTTGGTTAATGTCACAAATGGATATTGGCGGCGCTATTCTGGCGAAAGAAATTGCCCACGGTCGCGTAGTGACCGTGCGGGTTGAAGGAATGACTTTCTTACGGCCGGTTGCGGTCGGCGATGTGGTGTGCTGCTATGCACGCTGTGTCCAGAAAGGGACGACATCGGTCAGCATTAATATTGAAGTGTGGGTGAAAAAAGTAGCGTCTGAACCAATCGGGCAACGCTATAAAGCGACAGAAGCATTATTTAAGTATGTCGCGGTTGATCCTGAAGGAAAACCTCGCACCTTACCTGTTGAGTAATAGTCAAAAGCCTCCGGTCGGAGCTTTTGACTTTCTGCTTACTGAATTTCGGTGGTGCCGTTAATTTTAAACAGGATATTCACCACAATCTCACTGCCTGGCTTACCCGGCTCATAACGCCATCTGCGCATCGCATTTTTCACCTCACGCTCAAACATGTTCGCAGGCTTGGCTGAGAGGATTTGTACGTTATCCACGCGACCATCCGGCGTGACGTCAAATTTAACTTTAACCTGCCCTTCAATGCGCAATGCCTGTGCTCGTGCCGGATACTGCGGCTGATTACGGCTTAATGCGCGTGGCCCTGAAGCCACACTGGTAACCGGCTTGCTGGTTGCAGCCGTTGCTGTACTTGATATCAGGCGTGCCGGTGCCGTATTTTCAAACGGTGATGCCGGACGCGACTCTACGGGTTTGATATCGCGTTTTGGCTGCTCCTGTACCTTTTTCACCGGCTTCGGTTTTGGCTTAGGTTTCGGCTTCGGCTTTTCAATGACCACCGGTGCTTCTTTTGGCGGTTCGGGGATCGGCTCAGGTTCCGGTTCTGGCTCTACCACCGGCTCCGATGGCGGCTGAACGGCTTGTGGCGGTTCGAGATCAGCAGGCGCAACCATCGTGACAGAAATTGGCTGCGCAGGCGCAGGTAGTTCAATAACCTGATGTACCGAGGTATAGAGCAGACCCGCCACAACAGCACCATGAATGCAGACCGAAAGTAACGTCGGCCAGGGGAAGCGGCGAGGTAAATCAAGGGTCATTGAAGTCATAATCATTTCAGTAGAAAAACCAAGCCTCGATTTTAAATGCAAATAGCAATCATATTCAATAAGGTAAGACGATCAGGATCAGTGAAAATGTCATTTTTGCCGTAATTAACCTTACTTTATACATGGTCTTAACAAAGACATCATCTTTCCGTTGCAGATCTTCGCCCTTTCAAATAACGTACTTTACAACTTTCCCGAACAAGGAGTTGTGCCCGTGTTGTATGTTATTTACGCTCAAGACAAAGCTGATAGCCTCGAAAAACGCCTTTCCGTTCGTCCGGCACATTTAGCACGTTTACAGTTACTGCATGATGAAGGTCGTTTGTTGACAGCTGGTCCAATGCCAGCGGTAGACAGTAACGATCCAGGGGCTGCGGGATTTACTGGCTCAACCGTTATTGCTGAATTTGAATCGCTGGAAGCAGCTCAGGCCTGGGCCGATGCTGACCCGTACGTAGCGGCAGGAGTCTATGAACACGTTTCAGTGAAACCATTTAAGAAAGTGTTCTGAATAGAGATTCAATATTTAAGGGCACGGTTTTTGCAACCGTGTTCTTGTTTGGCCTTTCCTTATAGCCGGTCAGTGCATTCACCACCACAAGCAGATAATAACTTTATCTGTATTTCTTTATATGATGTGAGCATATTCAGGAAAAATGACCTTTCCTGAGGTACAGTTGCTCGCTCAAAACCTTTGATTACTGCGGATAAAGTCATCTACTATTGTTTAACACATTCACGCGCTGCATGTATGTTCAGAAAATGTGCACGCTAAGATAATTAAACAAAATTGTGGTTACAGAGGTATCAGTGAGTCACTGGGCTACATTCAAACAAACAGCAACAAATTTATGGGTGACCCTACGGCACGACATTCTCGCGCTGGCCGTCTTTTTAAATGGATTGCTTATTTTTAAAACAATCTATGGTATGTCGGTCAATTTGCTAGATATTTTCCATATCAAAGCATTTTCAGAGTTGGATCTCTCCTTGCTGGCAAACGCCCCACTATTTATGCTCGGCGTCTTTCTTGTCCTGAACTCCATTGGCTTACTGTTCCGGGCAAAGCTCGCATGGGCAATCAGTATCATTTTGTTGTTGATAGCGCTAATTTATACCCTGCATTTTTATCCCTGGTTGAAATTTAGTATTGGATTTTGCATTTTTACGCTGGTGTTTTTGCTGATACTGCGCAAAGACTTCTCCCACAGTAGCGCCGCAGCCGGGACAATTTTTGCATTTATTAGTTTCACGACATTACTGTTTTACTCAACCTACGGTGCGCTTTATTTAAGCGAAGGTTTTAATCCGCGAATAGAAAGTTTGATGACCGCGTTCTATTTTTCGATAGAAACCATGTCAACCGTCGGCTATGGCGATATTGTCCCTGTTTCTGAATCAGCACGATTGTTCACTATTTCGGTCATTATTTCCGGTATTACCGTTTTTGCCACATCTATGACCTCAATTTTTGGTCGCTTATCCGCGGGGGATTCAACAAACTTGTAAAAGGAAACAATCATACAATGCATCGTAAAGATCATTTTATTGTTTGCGGACATTCGATTCTCGCCATCAATACGATTCTGCAACTGAATCAACGCGGACAAAACGTAACGGTTATCAGCAACTTGCCTGAAGATGATATCAAGCAACTTGAGCAACGCTTAGGCGATAACGCTGATGTTATCCCCGGTGACAGTAATGA
Organism: Shigella sp. FC1661; assembly: GCF_001712525.1. Lineage (NCBI taxonomy): Bacteria > Pseudomonadati > Pseudomonadota > Gammaproteobacteria > Enterobacterales > Enterobacteriaceae > Shigella > Shigella sp. FC1661. The sequence goes on along the minus strand of NZ_MDGW01000610.1, from coordinate 8,970 downwards.
CAGTTCAGTATTAAAGAAAGCGGGAATCGATCGTTGCCAGGCCATTCTGGCGCTGAGTGATAACGATGCAGATAACGCGTTTGTTGTACTCTCGGCAAAAGATATGAGCAGTGATGTCAAAACAGTTCTCGCCGTCAGTGATAGCAAAAACCTGAATAAGATTAAGATGGTACATCCGGATATCATTCTCTCACCGCAACTGTTTGGCAGCGAAATTCTGGCGCGAGTTTTAAATGGTGAAGAGATTAATAATGATATGCTCGTTTCAATGTTGTTGAACTCCGGTCATGGCATTTTCAGCGATAACGATGAACAAGAAACGAAAGCTGACAGTAAAGAATCGGCGCAAAAATAGAGTTTAAAGATAGAGGAGTAAACTTATTGGGCACCGCAATGGTGCCCAGTACATTTAGATATTGTAGATCGCAAACAATAACGAGTTACGCTGTTTGTTTAGAATGCACTTCCTGATGCTGTGGATACGCATATTTCGGCGCGATTGCCCCTCAAGCCAACGCGATTTACGTCGGCTAGCCTGACGCTGCATGCGCCAGCGCCCCACTTCCGTTCTACTCCGCTTCATGTTAACTACTCTATGCAATAACAGAATGGTCATTATACCCCCGCCCCCGACGCTGACCAGTGCTTTTCCCGCGTTTTTATTTGCCAGATGAATCCATATGCGTAAACTCATAACAATGCGCTTTCAAAAGGATTTCTAATCTATGACAACCGTTTATACGTTGGTGAGTTGGTTGGCCATTCTGGGATACTGGTTGCTCATTGCAGGCGTAACTTTACGCATTCTAATGAAACGACGCGCAGTTCCCTCCGCGATGGCCTGGCTGTTGATTATTTACATTCTGCCGTTAGTCGGAATTATTGCCTATCTTGCCGTTGGCGAGCTCCATTTAGGCAAACGCCGCGCTGAGCGCGCCAGAGCGATGTGGCCTTCCACCGCAAAATGGCTTAACGACCTTAAAGCCTGTAAGCATATCTTCGCCGAAGAAAATAGCAGTGTCGCTGCGCCATTATTCAAGCTTTGCGAGCGTCGTCAGGGGATCGCTGGGGTCAAAGGGAATCAGCTACAACTGATGACCGAGTCAGATGATGTGATGCAGGCGTTAATCCGCGACATCCAGCTCGCGCGCCATAATATTGAGATTGTGTTTTATATCTGGCAGCCCGGCGGCATGGCGGACCAGGTGGCTGAATCATTAATGGCCGCTGCGCGACGCGGCATTCATTGCCGATTGATGCTCGACTCCGCCGGGAGTGTGGCTTTTTTCCGCAGCCCGTGGCCCGAGCTAATGCGTAATGCCGGTATTGAAGTGGTCGAAGCCTTAAAGGTCAATCTGATGCGTGTGTTTTTACGCCGTATGGACCTGCGCCAACATCGCAAGATGATCATGATCGATAATTACATCGCGTACACCGGCAGCATGAATATGGTCGATCCTCGCTACTTCAAACAAGATGCGGGCGTAGGGCAATGGATTGATCTGATGGCGCGTATGGAAGGCCCCATCGCCACCGCGATGGGGATTATTTATTCCTGCGACTGGGAGATTGAAACCGGAAAACGTATTCTGCCGCCACCACCAGATGTCAATATTATGCCGTTTGAACAGGCCAGCGGTCACACCATTCACACAATTGCTTCTGGCCCCGGCTTTCCGGAAGATCTCATTCACCAGGCATTATTGACTGCGGCTTATTCGGCGCGTGAATATTTGATCATGACCACGCCCTACTTTGTGCCAAGCGATGATTTACTTCATGCGATTTGCACGGCGGCACAGCGCGGGGTGGATGTCAGTATTATCCTTCCGCGAAAAAATGACTCGATGCTGGTCGGCTGGGCCAGTCGCGCATTCTTTACGGAACTTCTTGCTGCTGGGGTTAAAATTTATCAGTTTGAAGGCGGGTTACTGCATACCAAGAGCGTGCTGGTCGATGGCGAACTAAGTCTGGTTGGCACCGTTAACCTTGATATGCGTAGTCTGTGGCTGAATTTCGAGATTACCCTGGCAATCGACGATAAAGGTTTTGGTGCAGACCTTGCCGCCGTTCAGGACGATTATATTTCGCGTTCACGTCTGCTCGATGCCCGTTTATGGCTAAAACGTCCATTATGGCATCGTGTCGCCGAGCGACTGTTTTACTTCTTCAGCCCGTTGCTGTAAAACATCTCCAACAGAGGTTAAACAGGTAGTGACTATGGATATGGATCTAAACAATCGCCTGACTGAAGATGAAACGCTTGAGCAGGCCTACGATATTTTTCTCGAACTGGCTGCCGACAATCTCGACCCAGCTGATGTTCTGCTGTTCAATCTTCAGTTTGAAGAGCGCGGCGGCGCGGAGTTATTCGATCCGGCGGAAGACTGGCAGGAACATGTTGATTTCGATTTGAACCCGGACTTTTTTGCCGAAGTGGTGATTGGTCTGGCGGACAGTGAGGATGGTGAAATCAACGATGTTTTCGCCCGCATTCTGTTATGCCGCGAAAAAGATCACAAACTTTGCCATATCATCTGGCGGGAATAAATAATCGCTTTCGGCGTGAAAAAGGGCTGACAACTGTCAGCCCTTATTGTGTTTAAAGCGGATCGACTTTCAGGCAAGAAACGGCGTGTCTGAAACTCCCTTCCAGCACAGGACGTGTTTTGGCGCACTCCGGACCGGCAATCGGGCAACGGGTACGGAAAACACAACCGGAAGGCGGGTTGATCGGCGACGGTAATTCCCCTTCCAGTAACTGGATAGTTTTGTTCTTCTCCAGATCCGGATCAGGTATGGGGACTGCCGACATCAATGCCCTGGTGTAAGGATGTAGTGGATTGTGGTAGACCTCATCATAGGTCCCCAGTTCTACCGCATGGCCGAGATACATCACCAACACACGATCGGAAATGTGTTTTACCACGGCCAGGTCATGAGCAATAAAAATTAATGACAATCCCATCTCACGTTGCAGCTGCTGGAGCAGGTTGACCACCTGCGCCTGAATTGACACGTCCAGCGCCGACACCGGCTCATCACAGATAATCAGCTTCGGTTCAAGAATAAGAGCACGAGCAATCCCGATACGCTGGCACTGCCCACCGGAGAACTCATGCGGATAGCGGTTAATCAGGTTAGGCAATAACCCGACTTTCAGCATCATCGCCTTCACGCGCTCGCGAACTTCCTGACGTGACATTTTCGGATGATAAGTACGCAGTGGTTCAGCGATGATCTCGCCGATGGTCATGCGCGGGTTTAGCGATGCCAATGGATCCTGGAAAATCATCTGAATATCACTGCGAACGGCACGCCATTCATCGGGCTTAATGCCCAGCAACTCTTTACCTAACCAGGCAACATGACCGTCGGTCGCTTTAACCAGGCCAATGATGGCGCGAGCAAAGGTGGACTTACCGCATCCCGATTCCCCTACCACACCTAATGTTTCCCCTTCATACAGGCGAAGCGTGACACCATCGACGGCTTTGAGCGTTTTCGGCGGTTGCCAGAACCACTGTTTGCCATCTTTGATTTCAAAGTGCACTTTCAGATCGGCGATTTCAAGGAGGACTTTTCTTCCTTCGGTTACAGCATTCATAACAGTTCCTCCACCGGTTTAAAGCAAGCACACAGACGGCCAGGCGTAAACTCTTCCAGCGGCGGTGCGCTACTACAAATTTCCATCGCATGCGGACAACGTGGCTGGAACGGGCAACCTTTCGGTAATCGCAGCAGGTTTGGCGGATTACCCGGGATGGTCAACATTGTTTCACCTTCCGCATCGAGACGCGGCACCGCGTTGAGCAAACCGATAGAATAAGGATGAACGGGTTGATAAAAGACATCGCGCGCGTTGCCATATTCCATCGTGCGCCCGGCGTACATTACCAGCACTTTGTCACAGATCCCCGCCACCACGCCAAGATCGTGGGTAATCATAATGATGGCGGTATTAAATTCCCGTTTCAGTTCATTTAATAGCGTCATGATCTGCGCCTGTACGGTGACGTCCAGCGCTGTAGTGGGTTCATCCGCAATCAGCAGCTTAGGTCGACATAGCAATGCCATCGCAATCATAACTCGCTGACGCATGCCACCAGAAAACTCGTGCGGGTACATTTTCATGCGTTTACGTGCTTCCGGCATTTTTACCGCATCGAGCATCCGCACCGACTCTTCAAACGCCTCAGCTTTGCTCATGTTCTTATGCAGCATCAGCACTTCCATCAACTGCTCACCGACGCGCATATAGGGATTCAACGAAGTCATTGGGTCCTGAAAAATCATTGAGATTTGTTCAGCGCGCAGTTTATTGAGTTCATGCTCTGGCAAATTGAGGATTTCACGCCCATTGAAGGTTGCCGATCCGCCAATACGTCCGTTGGCAGCCAACAGGCCCATCAACGCAAATGCAGTTTGCGATTTACCCGAACCAGACTCACCTACAATACCCAGCGTTTCTCCGGCACGTAGGGAAAAATTCAAATCATTGACCGCCGTGACGTCGCCGTCCGGGGTACTAAAGGTGACACGCAAATCTTTCACGTTCAGCAGTGCGTCAGCCTGTTGTTGTGCGAGCGGCACAGTTGCAGTTTCAATTACGCTCATGGCTGCACTCCTTAACGATCTTTCGGGTCGAGGGCATCACGCAAGCCATCGCCGATAAAGTTGAAACAAAACAGCGTCACCACGAGGAATCCCGCTGGGAACAACAATAACCATGGAGAGACTTCCATCGAGTTCGCGCCATCACTCAGCAATGCACCCCAGCTGCTTAACGGCTCTTGCGTACCCAACCCCAGGAAGCTAAGGAAAGATTCAAAGAGGATCATGCTGGGCACCAGAAGTGATGCGTAGACCACCACCACACCGAGTACATTCGGCACAATGTGGCGAATAACAATGCCCGATGTCGATACACCGCCAACTTGTGCCGCCTCAATAAACTCTTTGCGCTTCAGACTCAGGGTTTGCCCACGCACAATACGAGCCATATCCAGCCAGGAAACCATGCCTATCGCCACGAAAATCAGCAGGATGTTTTGACCGAAAAAGGTCACCAGCAAAATGACGAAGAACATGAATGGGAAGGAGTTGAGGATTTCCAGCAGACGCATCATTACCGAATCCACTTTACCGCCCAGATAACCGGAAAGCGAACCATAAAGTGTCCCGACGACCACAGCCACCAGTGCCGCAGCAACACCGACCATGAGTGAGATACGCCCACCAATCGCAACGCGCACAAGCAGGTCGCGACCGGATGAGTCAGTACCAAAGTAGTGACCGGACTCCATATCCGGGGCGCTGGACATCATCGCCCAGTCAGTATCGTCATAGGCAAACTGGGAAAGCATCGGTGCCAGGATTACAAATAACGCGATCAGCACCAGCACCATCAGACTGGCAACCGCCGCACGGTTATGAATAAAACGTCGACGTGCGTCCTGCCACAAGCTGCGCCCTTCGACCTCCAGCTTTTCACTGAAATTTTCCAGCGTCTCGCTGTTTTTCTTACTTAACATCATCGCGAGCTCCAGTATCAGTAACGGATTTTCGGGTCGATAACCGCATATAGCACATCGACAATGGCATTAAACAAAATGGTTAAAGCACCAACCAGGATGGTCAGGCTTAACACTAAGGAATAGTCACGGTTCAATGCGCCATTAACGAACAGTTGTCCAATCCCCGGCAAACCATAAATGGTTTCGATAACCATAGAACCGGTAATAATGCCGACAAATGCGGGGCCCATATAAGAGAGCACGGGTAACAGAGCAGGTTTTAATGCGTGACGTAAAATGATCCGCCGCATAGGTAACCCTTTCGCCCGGGCAGTACGAATAAAATTGGAGTGTAATACTTCAATCATAGAGCCACGGGTAATACGCGCAATACTGGCGATATAAGCGAGTGACAACGCCACCATCGGCAATATCATGAATTTAAGCGCCCCACCATTCCAGCCACCGCCCGGCAGCCAATGCAAAATGATCGCAAATATCATGACTAATAATGGTGCAACCACAAAACTGGGGATAACAATCCCGGTCATTGCCAGCCCCATCACGGTATAGTCCCATTTGGTGTTTTGTTTTAATGCGGCAATAACGCCAGCACTAACACCCAGTATTACCGCAAGGAAAAATGCTGCGGCTCCCAGTTTGGCAGAAACGGGAAAACTGGATGCAACCAAGTCATTGACCGAATAATCTTTATATTTAAACGATGGACCGAAATCACCGTGCGCCAGTTGTTTCAGGTAGCTGAAATACTGTGTCATGATCGGATCATTAAGATGATATTTCGCTTCGATATTGGCCATCACTTCTGGCGGTAAAGTACGTTCGCCGGTAAAAGGGCTTCCCGGCGCGAGGCGCATCATAAAGAACGAAATAGTAATAAGAATAAATAGCGTCGGAATCGCTTCCAGACAGCGACGTAGAATAAATTTTAACATTGCCCTACCTTCTGGCCTGTGCCTTCTGTAATGCGATAAAAATCAGACACCGTGGAGCAGGACACTCCTGCCCCACGTATTGCCATTAGTGCTTCACAATGTACATATTCCGGGTATAGGTATTATCCAGCGGATCTTTGCCGGTATAGCCACCAACCCACGGTTTCACCAGACGCGCATTCACGTAGTAATAAACAGGAACAATGGCCGAATCCTTATCCAGCTGTTGTTCTGCTTTAGTGTACAGAGCTGTGCGCTGCGCCTCGTCAGTCACTTTCAGCGTTTCCGCCATAATGCTGTCAAAGGCCGGGCTCTTATAATGCGCGGTATTCATCGAGCTGTTCGAAAGCATGGTGTTCAGGAAGGAAGTTGGTTCGTTGTAGTCAGCACACCAGCCTGCACGGGCCACATCAAAAGTACCCTGGTGACGGGTGTCGAGGAACGTTTTCCACTCCTGGTTAACCAGTTTGACGTTTACACCAATGTTTTTCTTCCACAATGAAGAGGCAGCAATCGCCAGCTTTTTATGCAGATCGGAGGTGTTATACAACAGGTTGATGGTCAACGGTTTGTCTGCGGTATAACCCGCTTCAGCCAGCAGTTTTTTCGCTTCTTCGTTACGTTTTTCCTGGCTCCAGCCAAACCATTCCGGCTGAGTCAATTTTGCGCCATCAGTATACGGTGGAGTGTAACCATAGGCGGGCATGTCGCCCTGCGCTTTCACTTTATTAACAATGATATCGCGGTCCATACCTAGTTTCAGTGCGGTACGCACACGCACATCGTTGAATGGCGGTTTCTGGTTGTTAATTTCGTAATAGTAAGTGCACAGGTATGGATCAACGTGAACTTCGTCCGGGATCTCTTTTTTCAGCTTCTGGAACAATTCGATCGGCATGTTGTTATAAGTCATGTCGATTTCACCACTACGGTAGCGGTTGACATCGGTAACTTCAGAAGCAATAGGCAAATAGGTTACCTGGTTAATAACGGTTTTCGCGTTGTTCCAGTAGGTCGGGCTGCGTTCAAGAACGATTCGTTCGTTTACGACCCAATCTTTTAAGGTATAGGCACCGTTGGTGACGATATTACCAGGCTGGGTCCATTTTTCGCCGAATTTCTCGATAGCGGCTTTTGGCACCGGTGAAGTTGATGGGTGAACAAGTAATTTATAGAAGTACGGAACGGGTTCACTTAAGGTGACTTCTAATGTGTGATCATCAATAGCTTTCACGCCGAGATCGGTAATCGTTTTTTTCCCTTCAAGAATTTCATCAATACCGGCGATATGCCCATATTGCAGATAACTGGCATACGGAGAAGCAGTGTTCGGATCAACAGAACGTTGCCAGCTATACACAAAGTCTTGTGCTGTGACTGGCGTACCATCAGACCATTTCGCATCTTTACGCAAATGGAAGATCCAGACTTTCGCGTCTTTATTATCCCAGGATTCAGCGACGCCAGGTGCCGGATGACCGTCAAGATCGCTGACCAGTAAGCCTTCAAACAGGTCTCGGCTGATATTAGACTCCGGAACACCTTCAATTTTGTGCGGATCTAATGACTGAACTTCTGAACCATTGTTACGTACCAGCGTTTGTTTTTCCGCCAGTGTGACGCCTGCGGGTACATCAGCTGCCAGCGCGACATTCCCTGCCATTAGCGCAGCCAGAACGCCAGCTGCTACTAAACTTCTCTTGGTGATGTTGGTCATTGTTTTTTGGACTCCCTCATTATAATTACTGGTATTAACCAGCATGTGTAATCCCGGATTGGGACCCTGCACAGGCTCGGAGACTTTCTGCTGTCAGGTTACTTTATCGTTACGGATTGCTATCACCGACTTTATTTATTCTGGTGATTCAGACGATCACCTTATGTCGATTCGTACTGTGTCTCCCCTATCGAGACACATTATTCTTTCGCGACGCTCTTTAATTGTTAATTATTCTCATTACCAATAAAGAATCGTCTGGCGGTTGCCCGGAAAGTACCAAATGCGGTTCTTACTCGCCAATACATTTTGCAAAATTGTTAAGCAATTCTCTTTTATTGACCGTATCAGAATCTATAGCTTGCATCCATGCCTTAACAGGTAATGACTCCAACTTACTGATAGTGTTTTATGTTCAGATAATGCCCGATGACCTTGTCGGTAATGACTCCAACTTATTGATAGTGTTTTATGTTCAGATAATGCCCGATGACTTTGTCATGCAGCTCCACCGATTTTGAGAACGACAGCGACTTCCGTCCCAGCCGTGCCAGGTGCTGCCTCAGATTCAGGTTATGCCGCTCAATTCGCTGCGTATATCGCTTGCTGATTACGTGCAGCTTTCCCTTCAGGCGGGATTCATACAGTGGCCAGCCATCCGTCATCCATATCACCACGTCAAAGGGTGACAGCAAGCTCATAAGACGCCCCAGCGTCGCCATAGTGCGTTCACCGAATACGTGCGCAACAACCGTCTTCCGGAGCCTGTCATACGCGTAAA
>NZ_MDGW01000609.1:0-14759 GCF_001712525.1 Shigella sp. FC1661 | reverse complement strand
GGTAAGCCCGGCGGGGTGATGTTCCACAGCGATCAGGGCAGTCATTATACGAGCAGGCAGTTCCGGCAGTTATTGTGGCGATACCAGATCAGACAGAGTATGAGCCGGCGCGGAAACTGCTGGGATAACAGCCCAATGGAACGCTTCTTCAGGAGTCTGAAGAACGAATGGATGCCGGTGGTGGGTTACGTAAGCTTCAGCGAGGCAGCTCACGCCATAACGGACTATATCGTTGGATATTACAGCGCACTAAGACCGCACGAATATAACGGTGGGTTACCCCCAAACGAATCGGAAAATCGATACTGGAAAAACTCTAACTCGGTGGCCAGTTTTTGTTGACCACTTCACTTACAGTCAGTCTGCTGATTTTTATCATGATTTCAGCAGTTGCCTGCGGGATCTACACTCAAATGGTAAAGGAACGGGTGTATAGCCTGAAACAGTCCGTTATTGATACTGCTTTTGCGGTGGCAAATATTGCTGAATATCGGCGTAGCGTGGCAATTGATCTTATCAACACGCTAAATCCCACGGAGGAACAGCTGTTGGTTGGTTTGCGCACAGCTTACGCCGACTCGGTTTCCCCCTCTTATTTGTACGATGTCGGTCCTTATCTGATTTCCAGTGACGAATGTATTCAGGTAAAGGAGTTCGAGAAAAATTATTGTGCAGATATTATGCAGGTTGTGAAGTATCGACATGTCAAAAATACAGGGTTTATCTCTTTTGACGGTAAAACCTTCGTCTATTACCTCTATCCGGTAACTCACAATCGTAGTCTGATATTTTTGCTTGGTCTGGAGCGTTTTTCTTTACTGTCAAAATCGCTGGCGATGGACAGCGAGAACCTGATGTTCTCTCTATTTAAGAACGGTAAACCGGTGACCGGTGATGAATATAATGCTAAAAACGCCATCTTCACCGTTTCGGAAGCGATGGAGCACTTCGCCTATTTGCCGACCGGATTGTACGTATTTGCGTATAAAAAAGATGTTTATTTGCGGGTCTGTACATTGATTATTTTCTTTGCCGCATTGGTGGCTGTGATATCGGGTGCCAGTTGCCTCTATCTGGTACGCAGAGTGATTAATCGTGGTATTGTGGAGAAAGAAGCCATCATTAATAACCATTTTGAACGCGTACTGGATGGCGGGCTTTTCTTTTCGGCTGCCGATGTCAAAAAACTCTACAGTATGTATAACTCGGCGTTCCTGGACGACCTGACCAAAGCAATGGGCAGAAAATCCTTTGACGAAGATTTAAAAGCGCTGCCGGAAAAAGGCGGTTATTTGTGCCTGTTTGACGTCGATAAATTCAAAAACATTAACGACACCTTCGGTCATTTGCTGGGCGATGAAGTGTTGATGAAAGTGGTGAAAATCCTTAAATCACAGATCCCGGTAGATAAAGGTAAAATCTACCGCTTCGGCGGTGACGAATTTGCGGTGATTTATACGGGTGGAACGCTGGAAGAGTTGCTGTCGATTCTAAAAGAAATCGTTCATTTCCAGGTGGGAAGCATTAATTTAAGTACCAGTATCGGTGTAGCGCATTCAAATGAATGTACCACCGTCGAACGCTTGAAAATGCTGGCGGATGAGCGGCTGTATAAGAGTAAGAAAAACGGCAGGGCTCAGATTAGCTGGCAGTAATCATTATTCGCAGGCCGGACAAATGATTTTGCCCGGCCTGAATTAATTAAACCCGGCTACCCCACAAATCGTACTCATCGGCGTGCTCGACTTTCACACGCAGGATATCACCCGGCTTAACGTTGGTTTCACCATTGAGATAAACCGCGCCGTCGATTTCCGGTGCATCTGCCATGCTGCGACCAATCGCGCCTTCTTCGTCCACTTCGTCGATAATCACCAGAATTTCACGGCCCACTTTCTCTTGCAGGCGCTCGGCGGAAATCTGCTGCTGCAGCTGCATGAAACGGTTCCAGCGTTCTTCTTTAACTTCTTCCGGAACCTGGTCAGGCAGGGCATTGGCGTCTGCACCTTCAACCGGGCTGTATTTAAAGCAGCCAACGCGATCCAGACGCGCTTCTTTCAGGAAGTCGAGTAGCATCTGGAAATCTTCTTCTGTCTCGCCAGGGAAGCCGACAATAAAGGTTGAGCGTAGGGTCAGTTCCGGGCAGATTTCGCGCCACTGTTTGATGCGCGCCAGTTGGCGATCTACAGAACCCGGACGCTTCATCAGTTTGAGAATGCGCGGGCTGGCGTGCTGCAACGGAATGTCCAGATACGGCAGGATTTTGCCTTCTGCCATCAGTGGGATGACGTCGTCCACATGCGGATAAGGGTAAACGTAGTGCAGACGTGTCCAGATCCCCAGTTTCGATAACTGTTCGCACAGGCTGACCATGCTGGTTTTTACCGGCTTGCCGTTGTGGAAGCCAGTACGATGTTTAACATCAACGCCATAGGCGGAAGTATCCTGCGAGATCACCAGAATCTCTTTAACGCCCGCATCTACCAGACGTTTCGCTTCACTTAACACTTCGCCAATCGGACGGCTCACCAGGTCGCCGCGCATAGACGGAATAATGCAGAAGGTGCAGCGGTGATTACAGCCTTCCGAAATTTTCAGATAGGCATAATGACGCGGCGTCAGTTTCACACCTTGTTCTGGCACCAGGCTCAGGAATGGGTTGTGTTTCGGTTTTGGCACGTAGTGATGAACGTGCTCCAGAACCTGCTCATAGCTATGAGGCCCGGTGATTTCCAGCACTTTCGGGTGGACTTCGCGGATCTGATCTTCTTTTGCCCCCAGACAACCGGTCACAATTACCTTGCCGTTTTCATTCAACGCTTCACCAATGGCTTCCAGTGATTCTTGTACCGCGCTGTCAATAAAGCCGCAGGTGTTGACGATCACCATGTCCGCATCGTCATAGCTCGGTACCACGTCATAACCTTCAGTGCGGAGTTCGGTGAGAATACGCTCTGAATCGACAAGGTTTTTCGGACAGCCAAGGGAAACAAAGCCGATTTTCGGCTGGGGAGTTACTTTGCTCATAGCTTAAAAAATATTCAGTTACAGGAAAGGTCAGGGCAGGGATTCTACAGAGTTCTGGATAAAATTTGTATCGCAATCTCATTCGCTGGCGGAGGCGAAGGAAATGTAAATTTTGTTAATTCGGCGTGAAGAATTGATCCTGGACAGCATTTTGCTCAAAAAAATAGCCATACTATTTAATTGCAACAAGGCTGGAAAGAGGAGGATCGAAGTATGTTCGTTGACAGACAGCGAATCGATCTGCTGAACCGGTTGATCGACGCACGCGTTGACCTCGCTGCATACGTGCAACTGAGGAAGGCAAAAGGATACATGTCCGTCAGCGAAAGCAATCATCTACGAGATAACTTTTTTAAACTGAATCGCGAACTGCACGATAAATCGCTGCGGTTGAATCTTCATCTGGATCAGGAAGAGTGGAGTGCTCTTCATCATGCTGAAGAAGCATTAGCGACAGCCGCAGTATGTTTGATGAGTGGGCACCATGATTGCCCGACTGTTATTACCGTCAACGCCGATAAGCTTGAAAATTGTCTGATGAGCTTAACGCTGAGTATCCAGAGCCTGCAGAAGCACGCCATGCTTGAGAAGGCCTGAAAACTAAGGGGGAGAAAGCGTCTCCCCCTTCATGTTTAAGTTTTTGTAAAAATGAATTTGTTATCTCCTCCACTGACTACGCTTTAAGCCAGAGTCAATCCGGAGGCGTTATGCATCGACAATCCTTTTTCCTTGTGCCCCTTATTTGTCTTTCTTCCGCTCTCTGGGCGGCTCCTGCAACGGTAAATGTCGAAGTACTGCAAGACAAACTCGACCATCCCTGGGCACTGGCCTTTTTACCCGATAATCACGGTATGTTAATCACTCTGCGCGGCGGCGAGTTGCGTCATTGGCAAGCAGGAAAAGGATTATCTGCGCCGCTTTCCGGAGTTCCGGACGTTTGGGCGCACGGGCAGGGCGGCCTGCTGGACGTGGTTTTAGCGCCTGATTTTGTTCAGTCTCGCCGCATCTGGTTAAGTTATTCCGAAGTTGGCGATGATGGCAAAGCCGGAACTGCTGTGGGTTATGGCCGCTTAAGTGATGATCTCTCAAAAGTGACCGACTTCCGCACCGTCTTCCGCCAGATGCCAAAACTGTCTACCGGCAACCATTTTGGCGGGCGGCTGGTATTCGACGGTAAAGGTTATCTTTTTATTGCTCTGGGCGAAAACAATCAGCGCCCGACGGCGCAGGATCTGGATAAATTACAGGGCAAACTGGTGCGTCTGACCGATCAGGGCGAAATCCCGGATGATAATCCTTTTATAAAGGAATCCGGTGCGCGCGCCGAGATCTGGTCTTATGGCATTCGTAATCCGCAAGGAATGGCGATGAATCCGTGGAGTAATGCACTGTGGCTGAATGAACATGGCCCGCGCGGTGGTGATGAAATTAATATCCCGCAAAAAGGCAAAAACTACGGCTGGCCGCTGGCAACCTGGGGAATCAACTATTCAGGCTTTAAGATACCGGAAGCGAAAGGGGAGATCGTCGCCGGGACCGAGCAACCTGTTTTTTACTGGAAAGATTCGCCCGCTGTGAGCGGCATGGCCTTCTATAACAGCGATAAATTCCCCCAGTGGCAGCAAAAATTATTTATTGGCGCGCTGAAAGATAAAGATGTCATTGTGATGAGCGTCAACGGCGACAAAGTGACAGAAGATGGCCGTATTTTAACGGACAGAGGGCAGCGAATTCGTGATGTTCGCACTGGACCCGACGGTTATTTATACGTTCTCACCGACGAGTCCAGTGGGGAATTACTTAAAGTTAGCCCACGCAATTAGCTAACGGGAATCATCACCACTTTGCGCACTGCGGGGCGTTCAGTGAGTTGCTGATACCAGCGTTGCAGATTTGGACGCGGTGTCCAGGTCAGGCCAACGTTAAACAAATTGTAGATGAACGGTGCGATAGCGATATCGCCCACACCAAACTCGTCGCCAGAGAACCATTTTACTTTTGCCAGTTCCGCATCGAGCAGGGCAAACAGGGCGTCGCACTCTTTGCAACTGGCATCAATGGCGGCCTGATCGCGCTCTTCCGGTGGTGTTCTGACTAATCCCATCAGGATCCCTCGATGGGCATTACTGAGCGTCTGGTTTGCCCAGTCCATCCATTTTTCCGCTTCCGCACGACGTGCCGGTGAGTCGATCCACAGGCGTTTTTGCCCGTACTGTGCCGCCAGATAGCGGACAATGGCGTTTGATTCCCAAAGAATGAGATCACTTTCGTCGTCACGCAACAACGGCACCAGCCCGTTAGGGTTCATCGCCAGAAAATCAGCATCGTGATTTATCCCAAACTCACGGCCCGCGAGAATTTGCTCATAAGGTAGTTCCAGTTCTTCGAGCGTCAGCAATACTTTTTTACGTTGGTTGAATTATTCCGACCCCACAGCGTAATCATACTCACCCCTTTTCCGACAGGCAGCCACAGGCTGAACAGGACTCCGATGGTGAAGTAAAGTTAACTTTTAAGCAACAGCTGGCAAAAAAATGACACCAGAAGCAGCGAAGCGGCAGGATATTGCATAAACTTTAAAAACTTTACCAACTTACGGTTTCTTTAAGTTTGTGTGTGCGTTATTAATCACCGAACTTATCATACGGCGATATAACGTATTTTTTTGAATGGATACTCGGGTGGCATTTATGACGCAATACTCCTCTCTCCTTCGTGGTCTTGCAGCGGGTTCTGCATTTTTATTCCTTTTTGCCCCAACGGCATTCGCGGCCGAACAAACCGTTGAAGCGCCGAGCGTGGATGCGCGTGCATGGATTTTAATGGATTACGCCAGCGGTAAAGTGCTGGCAGAAGGCAATGCGGATGAGAAACTGGATCCCGCGAGCCTGACTAAAATCATGACCAGCTATGTGGTTGGGCAGGCGCTTAAGGCCGATAAGATTAAACTCACCGATATGGTGACGGTCGGTAAAGATGCCTGGGCGACGGGAAATCCGGCACTGCGTGGTTCATCGGTAATGTTCCTCAAACCGGGCGATCAGGTTTCGGTGGCAGACTTGAACAAAGGTGTGATTATCCAGTCCGGTAATGACGCCTGTATTGCGCTGGCCGATTACGTTGCCGGGAGCCAGGAGTCATTTATTGGTCTGATGAATGGTTATGCCAAAAAACTGGGTCTGACCAACACTACCTTCCAGACGGTGCACGGCCTGGATGCGCCGGGGCAGTTCAGTACCGCGCGCGATATGGCATTGCTGGGTAAAGCATTGATCCACGATGTGCCGGAAGAGTACGCCATTCATAAAGAGAAAGAGTTCACCTTCAACAAAATTCGTCAGCCTAACCGTAACCGTCTGCTGTGGAGCAGCAATCTGAATGTTGATGGCATGAAGACAGGAACCACGGCAGGCGCGGGATATAATCTGGTTGCTTCGGCTACCCAGGGCGATATGCGTTTAATCTCCGTAGTGTTGGGGGCGAAAACTGACCGTATCCGTTTTAATGAGTCTGAGAAATTATTGACCTGGGGTTTCCGCTTCTTTGAAACCGTGACGCCAATTAAACCTGATGCCACCTTTGTGACTCAGCGCGTCTGGTTTGGTGATAAGAGCGAACTGAATCTCGGGGCAGGCGAAGCGGGCTCAGTGACCATACCGCGTGGGCAGCTGAAAAACCTGAAGGCGAGCTACACGTTAACGGAACCGCAGCTTACCGCACCGCTGAAAAAAGGTCAGGTTGTCGGGACCATTGATTTCCAGCTTAACGGTAAATCCATTGAGCAGCGTCCGCTGATCGTGATGGAAAATGTGGAAGAGGGCGGATTCTTTGGTCGGATGTGGGATTTCGTGATGATGAAATTCCATCAGTGGTTCGGCAGCTGGTTCTCTTAATCTTCTGATAACCGGATGGCGCGAAACGTCATCCGGTTATACGTCATTAATACATCAACTTAATACGGTGCGTCTGCGCGTACTTCACATACTCATCTTCCGGGCAACAATCACTCACCACAATATCAAAGCGTTTCAGGTCACCCATGCGCGCCGGACGGACCTTGCCAAATTTACTGTGGTCGACAACCAGCACATGCTTTTGCGCCATCGACATGGCCCAGTGTTTTACCGGCAACTCTTCAAGATTAAAACAGGTAGCGCCTTTACTGACATGCACGCCCGCCGCGGAATAAAAAGCGATATCCGGGCAAAAATTATTCAACGTTTGCTGAAAATCGATGGGTTTGAAAATGGCGTTGCTGGCGTGAAATTCACCACCGCACAGAAATGCGCGGCAATGGGGTTTCTCTTTCAGCGCCAGAAAGGTATTTAGCGAATAACAAACGGCGGTAAAAGGGATTTCATTATCAATCGCTTCAATAATCCACGGCGTGGTGGTGCCACAGTCAAAAAAGAGGGTCTGATCGGGTTCTACCAGTGTCGCAGCCAGTTTTGCCGCCCGGCGTTTTTCTTCCACCAGGCGGGATTTTTGATCGCTTAACAGGTAATGGCTGGCACTATGCGGTTCCAGAACAATATAGCCGCCGAGCAAAACGACGGGCGCACTGTGGTTGTTCAGATCGCGACGAATCGTCATCTCCGAAACCCCAAGCAGGGCGGCGGCGTCTTTAAGATGTAACTTATCGCTGCGTTTTAATTCTTGCAGCAGCTGCCCGATACGCTCTTCGCGACGTGTTTCCATAATCCCTCTGAATAGTTATTGAAGCGAGCCGCTCAATACTACACTTTTTAGCAGAGATCAGTCACGCACCCAGCCTTTGCGGATCGGTAATGCAAAACAGAAGCGATACCACGATTGCAGACGTTGATAGAGTTTATGCCCCATCGCTTGCCAGATAATCTGGGCACTAAGGCAGCCAATCATACCTGCCAGCAATCCACCGAGCATATCCAGCGGCCAGTGGACGCCAAGATAAACGCGCGACCAGGCAATGACGACGGCCAGCACCATTAAAAGTGAGCCGGACCACAGGCGATGCCAGCATAAAAATGCCAGTGCAAAGGTGAAAATCACCGTACCGTGGTCGCTTGGGAATGAGTCATCCGCCGCATGATGCAGGAAGTTATAGCCGATATTTTCGACAAAGGGTCGGTCGTGCGGAAAAAGATGTCCCATCGTCCAGGACACAAACAGGCTGACCGCCAGCGCGATAGCGATTTTTATCACCAGTTGCCGTTGTGCTGTAAGCCCCCACAACCAAAGCACCGCGGCCAGCAGCGGCACCACGGTAATCAAATCTTGAGCAATAAAAATCGCCAACGAGATCATCCACGGAGCCGAGTCTGGCGTCGCGTTAATAAGAGAGAATAGAGAGAGATTCAAATTTTCCAGCATAACTTCCCGACGCAAAGTGATTAAAAGGGAGCCAATACAGGCAAGTCGTTGAGAATAAAGTGCAGGTTAAACTGGGTAAAGCGGCATCGTCTTATTTCCCTCAAGCGGCCTGTTTACGGTGGGTGATTGTAACGGGCATAGGTTAAATAAAACTTAAAGAAAGCGTAGCTATACTCGCAATAATGTAAGAATGTGCTTAACCGTGGTTTCAGCTACAAAATTCGCTTTCTCGTTAGCTGCGCTTTTATTAAACTCTGCGCGATTATTATTGGCGAAGAAATTGCATGCAAAATAAATTAGCTTCCGGTGCCAGGCTTGGACGTCAGGCGTTACTTTTCCCTCTCTGTCTGGTGCTTTACGAATTTTCAACCTATATCGGCAGATATGATTCAACCCGGTATGTTGGCCGTGGTGGAACAATATCAGGCGGGCATTGATTGGGTTCCTACTTCAATGACCGCATATCTGGCGGGCGGGATGTTTTTACAATGGCTCCTGGGGCCGCTGTCGGATCGTATTGGTCGCCGTCCGGTGATGCTGGCGGGGGGGTGTGGTTTATCATCACCTGTCTGGCAATATTACTGGCGCAAAACATTGAACAATTCACTCTGTTGCGCTTCTTGCAGGGCATAAGCCTCTGTTTCATTGGCGCTGTGGGATACGCCGCAATTCAGGAATCTTTCGAAGAGGCGGTTTGTATCAAGATCACCGCGCTGATGGCGAACGTGGCGCTGATTGCTCCGCTACTTGGTCCGCTGGTGGGCGCGGCGTGGATCCATGTGCTGCCCTGGGAGGGGATGTTTGTTTTGTTTGCCGCATTGGCAGCGATCTCCTTTTTCGGTCTGCAACGAGCTATGCCTGAAACCGCCACGCGTATAGGCGAGAAACTGTCACTGAAAGAACTCGGTCGTGACTATAAGCTGGTGCTGAAGAACGGCCGCTTTGTGGCGGGGGCGCTGGCGCTGGGATTCGTTAGCCTGCCATTGCTGGCGTGGATCGCCCAGTCGCCGATTATCATCATTACCGGCGAGCAGTTGAGCAGCTATGAATATGGCTTGCTGCAAGTGCCTATTTTCGGGGCGTTAATTGCGGGTAACTTGCTGTTAGCGCGTCTGACCTCGCGCCGCACCGTACGTTCGCTGATAATTATGGGCGGCTGGCCGATTATGATTGGTCTGTTGGTCGCTGCTGCGGCAACGGTTATCTCATCGCACGCGTATTTATGGATGACTGCCGGGTTAAGTATTTATGCTTTCAGTATTGGTCTGGCGAATGCGGGACTGGTGCGATTAACCCTGTTTGCCAGCGATATGAGTAAAGGTACGGTTTCTGCTGCGATGGGAATGCTGCAAATGCTGATCTTTACCGTTGGTATTGAAATCAGCAAACATGCCTGGCTGAACGGGGGCAACGGACAGTTTAATCTCTTCAACCTTGTCAACGGAATTTTGTGGCTGTCGCTGATGGTTATCTTTTTAAAAGATAAACAGATGGGAAATTCTCACGAAGGGTAAAAAAATGCCTGACTGCTTTGTGCGATCAGGCATTCTCGAATTAATGGTGATGGTCGTCAATCTGGTGTTCGATAACCATCCCTTCACCTACGCTGGCAAGATGGCGAGCATAAGGATGCGGGCGGTAAGCCGGAGCTGGCGCAGGAGCCACATAGACGGTTTGCGGCACAGTCGCGACGCTGACCGCTTGTGGAACGCTGACTGAATCAGGAACTACAACCACTTTGTATCCACTCGGCACATCGACGGTGACACTTTGCGCCATCGCCACACCAGTAAAGCCCATTAAAAGCGCGCCCAACAGTAGACAATTTTTCATAATCATTTCGCCTGAAATAATGCAGCGGGTTAATTTCTGCGAATTATGCAGCCTTCATTCAGGTATTGTGTTGCCGGGCGTGCTGCCGTTTTTATTGGTCAAATGGCGCTTCGTGTTTAAGCACTTTATCGATCACATCCAGTACGCCTTCACGGTTATTGGAGCCTGCCCGGTATTTTGCCGCTGCGACGACCGCGCTGCCGGCATTTTCCATTGCAAAACTAAAGCCTGCCTGACGCAGCATCTCAATATCGTTACCGCCATCGCCAAAGACCACCACTTCGCTGTCGTCTATTCCCCATAATTTCTGCAGTTGGCGAAGGCCATTGGCTTTATGTACGCCGGGGATAATCAGATCGATGCTGCCGTTGCCGGTGTGGACTGGCACCATAATATCGCCGATGGCCTCATGTAATGCTTTTTGTACTTGTGGAATCAGTTCATCGGAAAGATTCAGGCCAAACTTAAAGAAAATATCTTCTAAGTTGTCAAAGTTATCGACGTATTCCAGACGGTGATAATACATTTCCGCCACCGTTTTCATGGCATCGTCATATTTTTTGAGCGTATAGGCGCTATTTTTTCCGCAGGCAATAATTTCCACTTCCGGGCGCGTCAGCAAATGTTCCACGACAGTAGTAAAGGCATCTTTCGACAGCTCGCCATTAAAAACATCTTTGCCTTCACTCACTACCCAGCCGCCGTTTTCAGCCACAAAGGCAATTTCATTAGCAATTTCAGGGAAGAAAGAGATCAACTGATAATATTGATTCCCGCTGGCGACCACAAAGCGAATGCCTTGTGCTTTCATTTGCTGATACTGAGCCATAAACCGCTCACGGTTATAGGTTTTTTGATCGCTTAAGAAAGTACCATCCATGTCTACCGCAATTAATTTAATGCTCATCAACTATTCTCCATCGCCGTCTGCGTTTTGGTATCGGGTTTGGCGACGGCTTTCGCGACAATAGCCGCGAGAATAACCAGCGCCAGTACAACCAGCATTGCACTACGTAATCCATAATGTTCGCCGAGATAGCCCAGCAGCGGCGGCCCGACGAGGAAAGCCAGATAACCGGTCGTTGCTACCACACTGACGCGGGTTGGTGCATCGGGGCCGGTATCGCTGGCGGCAGAAATGGTCAGCGGGAAGCCCAGCGAGGCACCCAGTCCCCAGAGTACAACAGACACCCCAGCGACCCAGGCGCTATCGACAAAAATAATCAGCCCAATACCCAACGCCCCCATTAGTGCACTGGCCCGAACCACGGCAACGCGACTGTAACGGTCGATGAACCAACCGCCAGTGAAGCGTCCAACGGTCATCCCCAGGGTAAAACCGGCATAAATCAGCGAGCCGGAAGTAGGGCTAAAACCGTGACCGTCAACCATTAATAAGGGTAACCAGTCGTTGGCAGAACCTTCGGCAAAGGCCATCGCCAGCACTACAACACCAATCAACAGCAACTGGATATCGCGATAAAAAGGAATGCCTTTTTCGCCATGCTGGGTGCCATCGGCAGCATTTTTGCCCGTACCGTCAGGGATTGCCTGAATGGCGATATAAATAGGCGCGATACCTACCAGCGCCGCCAATAAAATGTGCACCGTTGCCGGAACGCCAAAGGCCGTCAGTGCCATCCCGACACCAGCGCCTGCCAGCGTGCCCAGGCTATAAAAACCGTGCATCATCGGCAAAACCGTTTTATTCATTTCTCGCTCAACGGCGGCACCTTCAACGTTTATCGCCACTTCCGCAGAACCAAAACTTGCCCCAAAGACGCCGAGACCAACGGCAAAGAGCAGGGGCGATGTCAGCCAGAGTGCCAGACTTAATATCATCATCCCGATCAATGCGCAGGACATCGTGACCAGGATGACATTACGTGTCCCAAAGCGTTTCACTAACCACGCCGAGCAGAGAATACCGCTCATCGAACCGATCGACAGACCAAAGAGAACACCGCCCATTTCAGCGATCGAGACAGAGAGAATATCGCGGATAGCAGGCGTACGGGTTGCCCAGGACGCCATTAACAGGCCTGGCAAAAAGAAGAACATAAACAGCGCCCAGGTTCGGCGTTTCAATGCATTACGTGAAGAATTTACGGTCATAGATCACGTCAAAATAAGAAGAGGGAAGACAACATTAGCAAGGTTGTGTACATTTGTACACAATTGCAGACAGAGGAAATGACATGCGTCGCGCTAACGATCCGCAACGGCGAGAAAAAATTATCCAGGCCACGCTGGAGGCGGTGAAACTTTACGGAATACATGCTGTTACGCACCGCAAAATTGCTACCCTTGCCGGGGTACCGTTGGGATCGATGACCTACTATTTTTCAGGAATTGATGAGTTGTTGCTGGAGGCGTTCAGCAGTTTTACTGAGATTATGTCCCGGCAATATCAGGCATTTTTTAGCGATGTTAGTGATGCTCAAGGCGCATGCCAGGCAATCACCGATATGATCTACAGCTCACAGGTTGCAACGCCGGATAATATGGAGCTGATGTACCAGCTCTACGCGCTGGCTAGCCGAAAACCGCTATTAAAAACGGTAATGCAAAACTGGATGCAGCGCAGTCAGCAAACGCTCGAACAATGGTTTGAACCCGGAACCGCCCGCGCGCTTGATGCGTTTATTGAGGGGATGACGCTGCATTTTGTCACCGACCGTAAGCCGCTATCGCGCGAGGAGATTTTGAGGATGGTTGAGAGGGTTGCAGGGTAGTAGATAAATTTTAGATAACAAAAAACCCATTTATGTAAACGGGTTAATGAAAACAATAAGTTAGATTAAAAACAATAAGTTAGGTTGGTGGTCAGTGGTGGTTATTACGGGGTAATGCCAACCGCTGCCGCCACTTTGTCGCCACTTGGCAGCGTTGCCAGAGGATTGAAACGGAGCGCCGTTTCCAGATGATCCGGTGCCAGATGTGCGTAACGCATAGTCATTTTTATATCGTGGTGTCCGAGAATTTTTTGTAAGGCCAGAATGTTTCCACCCGACATCATGAAGTGCGCCGCAAACGTATGGCGCAGAACGTGTGTGAGTTGACCGCGAGGGAGCACGATAGACGTTTTTTCCATCACGGATAAAAATTGAAAATAGCAGTCTGTGAAGAAATTGAACCCATCAAGCGCCATGATCTCTTCGTAAAGCTCTTTACTGATAGGGATGCTTCTGTTTTTCTTCCCCTTCGTTCTGACAAAGGTAATTCGGTATTTGGTCACCTGTGAGCGGGTAAGATTTACGGCTTCACGCTAGCGTGCGCCTGTGCTTAAGCATATCTTAACTACCAGTGCCAGAATTGGGTCCTGACGTTTGCAATCAGCCAGCAATTCAACAATCTGCTCATGGGTAAGCCATGCCATCTCTTTTTCTGCGATGGTGAATTTTCGCATGTTCTCCAGTGGGTTCGGATACGACCATTCGCCCAGACGGGATAGTTCGCTAAAAACACTACTTAGATAGCTTTGCTCCAGGTTAATGGTGACCGGGCTTGCTCCTTTCTTCCATTTCTCGCTGAAGTAGATCTCGCCTGTCAGGTGTTTATCTCGATAGTGGGCAAACATTTTAGAGGTGAGATCGGTTGCAAGAGGATTGCCCAGAGCGTCAACCATCAACAGCAATTTGTCATAGACATGCTGCCCAGCTGTCAGAGATTTACCATGTAGTTTGAACCATAGCTCAACCACGTCTTTCAGTGTTCGACGATTCACTGATTCACCCAGCCAGGGCTTTGCTTCGGTTTCTTCCATCATGTGGCGCTCAAAAGCCAGTGCTTCACCTTTGGTGGCGAATTGTTTACGCACACGACGCCCACTTCGTCCGGCGGGGTAACATTCGCAAAGCCATTTCCCAGTGGTGAGTTTTCGTACTGCCATAAAAAATGCCCTCCAGTAGAGAGTATTTTTACTGTATGTATAACCAGTGTCAATGTATGAAATCCTACGACCATACATCTCACTGAAGCCATAATGAAGTTGGCTATTCTTTTTGCTATGTGAGCATGTAACTTTTGCGGTTAACCTGCGGCTCATTTTTATTTTAGACGCAGATATAAAAGCAAAAGTTATCGTGAGTTTTTAGTACAGATTTTTTTGAATTTACTAATAGTTCCATCATTGCAAACAAATTTTCCATCGGAGGTACAGTGAGAGACACCTCCTTTTTTCCCAGAACAAGGATAATTTTTAGCATAGGTAGTTAGTGGGCTTAATAACAAAGAGCGGTGATGCTGCCAACTTACTGATTTAGTGTATGATGGTGTTTTTGAGGTGCTCCAGTGGCTTCTGTTTCTATCAGCTGTCCCTCCTGTTCAGCTACTGACGGGGTGGTGCGTAACGGCAAAAGCACTGCCGGACATCAGCGCTATCTCTGCTCTCACTGCCGTAAAACATGGCAACTGCAGTTCACTTACACCGCTTCTCAACCCGGTACGCACCAGAAAATTATTGATATGGCCATGAATGGCGTTGGATGCCGGGCAACTGCACGCATTATGGGCGTTAGCCTCAACACGATTTTACGTCACTTAAA
>NZ_MDGW01000608.1:0-14789 GCF_001712525.1 Shigella sp. FC1661 | reverse complement strand
GTCTTCGGTGAACGCACTCTGGCCACACTGGAGCGTCTTCTGAGCCTGCTGTCGGCCTTTGAGGTCGTGGTATGGATGACGGATGGCTGGCCGCTGTATGAATCACGCCTGAAGGGAAAGCTGCACGTTATCAGCAAGCGTTACACTCAGCGCATTGAGCGACATAATCTGAATCTGAGACAACATCTGGCAAGGCTGGGACGGAAGTCACTGTCGTTCTCAAAATCGGTGGAGCTGCATGACAAGGTCATCGGGCATTATCTGAACATAAAACACTATCAGTAAGTTGGAGTCATTACCCTGCTGAGCATCTATGAAACTGAATGCAACTTATATAAAAATACGTGATAAATGGTGGGGGCTTCCGCTATTCCTGCCTTTTTTAATCTTGCCCATTTTCGCCCACATTAATACTTTCGCGCATATTTCTTCCGGTGAGGTTTTTCTCTTTTATCTGCCTCTGGCACTGATGATCAGCATGATGATGTTTTTCAGCTGGGCGGCATTGCCAGGGATCGCCTTAGGGATTTTTGTCCGCAAATATGCAGAGCTGGGTTTTTACGAAACGCTATCATTAACGGCTAATTTTATTATCATTATCATTCTCTGTTGGGGCGGTTACAGGGTCTTTACTCCCCGGCGTAACAACGTTTCACATGGTGATACCCGTTTAATTTCCCAGCGTATATTCTGGCAGATTGTGTTTCCTGCAACGCTGTTTCTGATACTTTTCCAGTTTGCTGCATTTGTAGGATTACTGGCGAGCAGAGAAAATCTGGTCGGTGTCATGCCTTTTAACCTCGGGACTTTAATCAATTATCAGGCCTTACTGGTGGGTAATCTGATCGGTGTCCCGCTGTGCTACTTCATCATTCGGGTAGTGCGAAATCCATTTTATTTACGTAGCTATTATTCGCAATTAAAACAGCAGGTTGATGCCAAAGTCACCAAAAAAGAGTTCGCGCTCTGGCTACTGGCATTAGGTGCTTTATTGTTGCTGTTATGCATGCCGTTAAATGAAAAAAGCACAATTTTTAGCACCAATTATACCTTATCATTATTGCTGCCCCTGATGATGTGGGGAGCGATGCGCTATGGTTATAAGCTGATTTCTCTGCTCTGGGCGGTCGTGTTGATGATCAGCATCCACAGCTATCAAAATTACATTCCCATTTATCCTAGCTATACCACGCAGCTGACCATAACCTCCTCCAGTTATCTGGTATTCTCTTTTATTGTCAATTATATGGCTGTACTGGCAACCCGTCAGAGAGCGGTAGTCAGACGCATTCAGCGGCTTGCGTATGTGGACCCGGTGGTTCATCTGCCAAATGTTCGCGCCCTGAATTGCGCGTTGCGTGATGCCCCCTGGTCTGCGCTTTGTTATTTACGCATCCCTGGCATGGAAATGCTGGTTAAGAACTATGGCATCATGCTGCGGATTCAATACAAGCAAAAACTTTCTCACTGGCTGTCACCCTTGCTGGAACCGGGTGAAGATGTTTATCAGCTTTCGGGTAACGATCTCGCGCTGCGACTGAATACAGAATCGCACCAGGAGCGCATTACCGCACTGGATAGCCATCTCAAGCAATTTCGTTTCTTTTGGGATGGCATGCCGATGCAACCGCAGATTGGCGTCAGTTACTGCTATGTGCGCTCGCCAGTGAATCATATCTACCTGCTGCTGGGAGAGCTAAATACGGTCGCCGAACTTTCCATCGTGACCAACGCCCCGGAAAATATGCAGCGTCGCGGGGCAATGTATTGCAACGCGAATTGAAAGATAAAGTCGCGATGATGAATCGACTACAGCAGGCGCTGGAACACAACCATTTTTTCCTGATGGCCCAGCCGATTACCGGTATGCGTGGTGATGTTTACCATGAAATTCTTCTGCGCATGAAAGGTGAGAATGATGAACTGATCAGCCCCGATAGCTTCTTGCCGGTCGCGCACGAATTTGGTTTATCGTCGAGTATCGACATGTGGGTCATTGAGCATACGCTGCAATTTATGGCTGAAAACAGAGCGAAGATGCCCGCTCACCGTTTTGCTATTAATCTGTCTCCAACCTCGGTATGTCAGGCTCGTTTTCCTTTTGAAGTCAGTTGCTGGCTAAATATCAGATTGAAGCGTGGCAACTTATTTTTGAAGTCACCGAAAGTAATGCTCTGACCAATGTTAAGCAGGCGCAAATCACCTTGCAGCATCTTCAGGAATTAGGCTGCCAGATTGCGATTGATGATTTCGGCACCGGCTACGCCAGCTATGCACGGCTTAAAAATGTGAATGCCGATCTGCTTAAAATTGACGGCAGTTTTATCCGCAATATTGTGTCAAATAGTCTGGATTATCAGATAGTGGCATCGATTTGCCACCTGGCGCGAATGAAGAAAATGCGGGTAGTGGCAGAGTACGTTGAAAACGAAGAGATCCGCGAGGCGGTGCTCTCTTTGGGGATCGATTATATGCAGGGTTATCTTATTGGTAAGCCGTAGCCGTTAATTGATACGTTGAATGAAATCGAACCCATTCGCGAAAGTGCCTGAATAATGCGGGCCGCCATTTCTCGTCGGCCCGCAAAGCATTAAGCGGCGATTTCAGGTGTACTTTCTTCTTCAATTTTCAACCGCCAGCCAGCCACGCCTTCCCAGTATTCTTGCTCCTTTTCCAGATCAAGCAGTACCAACGCATTCTGACTAAACCAGTCATGCGGGAAACGCAGTGTCCAGTGACTGTCATCAGTAATCAGTGTCAATGTTGGCGGTGTGGTGGTTGCCTGACGTTGATTGTTGAGTAATACGCCAAGGCGCAATAGCTGAATCAGTGGCAGGAACTGTTTCTTCTTAAACAAGGTAAAGCGCGGCAGATCGTCGAGTTTAATCGCTTTGCGGTGATAGCGCACCAGTGTCGCCATCATCAGCTGCTGTTCCTGATTAAAACCCGGCAAGTCACTGTTTTGCAGAATATAAGCGGAGTGGCGATGCAAACCGCTGTGGTTGATATTCAACCCGACCTCATGCAGCATGGCGGCCCATCGCAGTAGCGCCTCCAGTTGCGGATGCGCCAGCTTCGGTTGCTGTTCCCGCCACTGTTCGTACATTTGCATAGTGGTATCCAGCACCCGTCGGGCCTGTTCGCTGTCGATGTGATACTGGTTGGCGAGGCTGCTGGCGGTGCGACTACGCACATCCTGATGACGGAAACGTCCTTCCATTTCGTACAGTACGCCTTCGCGTAACGCCCCGTCAGAAAGGCGCAGTTCACGGATGGCTAAAGCATCAAACACACCGCATAAAATCGCCAGTCCAGGAACGAAGACTGTTTTCCGCTCTTCGGAAAGACCCGGTAAACTCAGCGATGCGAAATTACGGTGACGTAAAACTTCTTTTACCAGTTTTTCCAGACGTTCCGGGGTAATTATTCCGTCTTTCTCGCCCATTTCCATTAACACTTCATGGGCGGCTTTTATGGTACCGGAAGCGCCCATTGCCACGTTCCAGCCCTGAATACGGAATTGCCAGGTTAAAGTTTCCAGTTTTTGTGCTGCCGCCATACGAGCGCGCTGAAAATTCTCTTTATTGATGACCCCGCCAGGGAAGTAAAGCTGGGCAAAGCTGACACAACCCATCCGGCGGCTTTCAACGAGAATCGGTTCGAAATTTTCACCAATCACCAGTTCCGTAGATCCGCCGCCAATATCAATAACCAGTTTGCGACCTTTCTCCGGTTGGGTATGTTCCACGCCCATAAAAATCAGACGGGCTTCTTCATTACCGGAAATAATTTCAATCGGGTAGGGAATGACCTTTTCCACGCGTTTCAGAAAGTCAGTGGCGTTCAGCGCCTGACGCAGCGTATGGGTGCCGACTATACAGACGCTGGCAGGAGAAAACCCTTGTAGCCGTTCGGCAAACAGCGACAGACAGTTCAAACCGCGCGTCATTGCCTCTTCACTCAACATATTATCTGGCCCCAGGCCGTCCGCCAGATGCACTCGCTGTTTCAGGCGGCCAATAATCTGCATGGCACCATCTACCACACGGGCTATGACCATGTGAAAACTGTTTGAACCAAGATCGACCGCAGCAAACTCCTGCGGACGAGGGGATTTATCGTGTATTGGCATAGGGTTATTCAGGTTGTTCGAGTGATTTGATGTAGTCGTAAATCGCCAACTGCGCCCGTACTTTGCGGCGATTGCCGCGGGGAACGTAGCGATTACTGAGTTCTTTATCGATATAACGTGCTTTGACCGTATCGCTGAACAATATGTCGATGATGTCCAGCACCCGCTGCTTCAGGTGCGGATCGAGCAGCGGTGTCGCCACTTCAATACGATAATCAATATTGCGCGTCATCCAGTCGGCGGAAGAAAGGTAGACCTTTTTATCGCCGCCATTTTCAAAAATATAAACCCGGTCATGTTCAAGGTAACGGTCAACAATACTGATGGCACGAATGTTGTCGCTAATGCCTTCCAGATTGGGGATCAGCGAACACATTCCGCGAACCAGCAGATTAACCGGTACGCCGGAGCTGGAGGCCGCATACAGACGATCAACCAAGCCTTTATCGACAAGGTTATTTAGCTTCAGGGTGATACCACTGGGCAGCCCTTGCTGCGCGTTGGCGATTTCGCGGTCTACCATTTCATATAACAGACGGCGAGAGTTTTGCGGTGACACCATTAAATAATCAAATGTCACTGGGCGGTATGGGTTTTCAATAAAGTTAAATACCCGCCGTACTTCGTTGGTGATACGCGCATCTGCGGTCAGCAACGAATAGTCAGTATAAAGACGCGCGGTTTTTTCGTTAAAGTTCCCGGTCCCGATGTGTGCGTAACGGACCACTTCACCGTTTTCTTTACGTGAAATCAGGAACAGTTTGGCGTGAATTTTCAGCCCCGGCGCAGAGAAGATAACGTGCACGCCTGCTTCGGTCAGGCGCTTCGCCCAGTGAATGTTGGCTTCTTCGTCGAAACGCGCCTGTAACTCAACCACCACAGTGACTTTCTTACCGTTATGTGCGGCGTGGATCATCGAGTCGATGATGCGTGAATCTTTCGCCACGCGGTAAATGTTAATTTTAATCGCCAGTACGCTCGGGTCGAACGAAGCCTGACGCAGCAGTTCCAGCACATGCTCAAAGGTGTGATAAGGATAATAGAGCAACACATCGCGTTCGCGAATGGCATCAAAACCATTGCGGAACTGGGCTTTATCAAACCAAATGTGGCGTAAACGCGGCAGTGGTTTGTTCACCAGATTGGCTTTGCCGACATTGGGGAAATTAATAAAGTCTTTAAAATTATGATAACGACCGCCGGGGACGATGGAGTCGTAGCGGGAAATAGTCAGTTTTTCGCGTAACACTTCAACCAGCGCATTGGGCATATCGCGCTGATAAACAAAACGCACCGGCTCAGCAGTTAAACGTTGCTTGAGACTGGAAGACATCAACTCCATCAGGCTGGCTTCCATCTCATGCACTAAATCGTATTCGGCATCGCGGGTCATCTTCATTGAATAGGCATTCAGCGCGTCATAATCAAAGAAGCCTTTGAAAATATCATCAAGGCAGTAACGCAGAATGTTATCCAGAAGAATCATCGGCTTGCGTCGACGCGGCGCTTCTGGCGGTAAATTCACAAAGCGCGGCACTTTATCTGATGGGATCTCCAGCAGCGCGTAACGGATGGTGTCTCCACGGATAATTTCCACCGCCAGATAGGTGTAATCATCCTTCAGGAACTGCACTAAGTCAGTGTCAGGATTGATTAAAATCGGCGTAATGTGCTGACGCAGATACTGCTTAAAATAATGACGAAGCCAGTTTTGTTGATTGACGGAGAGCTGGCGTTCATTAATCAGGAAGATCTGGTTGCGCGCCATCTCCAGCAATAGCTCGTTGTAGAGGCCGTCGAATTCCTGATCGGCTTTCAGCACCCGGGACTGAATTTTGCCCAGTAAATGGCGGGAATGAGAGTTGGAGCCTTGTTCTTCGCTAATAATGATGCGTCGCTTCAGTTCAGCGAAGCGGACTTTATAGAACTCATCAAGGTTATTGGAATAGATCCCCAAGAAACGCATCCTTTCAATCAGCGGGTTAGATTTGTCCGCCGCTTCCTGAAGCACGCGTTCATTGAACGATAACCAACTGAGCTCTTTTTCGATGTATAGCTTTTCCTGACCCATTACCACTTTTACTCCGTTTTATTCACGGGACACTGCCTGGATATTATGGCGAGCAATATTGGCAGATGTCCAACTATGCCAGAAAAGGGGGAAAAAAACTGCTGGAGCTTGCGATTTACAGGTGAATTGAAAAACGCCAGCGGCAGAGCTGGCGCTTTAACTACGGGGGCATTACTCGTCGGCAGCGTAGCCCTGCGGCGGCAGACGTTGACCATCCAGCCACGCGGCGTTTTCGTGCATTTTCAGACGACCATCGGCAAACCAGCTAATCACCAGTGGATAAATAGCGTGTTCCTGGGTTTGCACGCGGGCGGTGACGTCATCTTCCGTATCACCAGCAAATACCGGGACTTTCGCCTGTAAAATAACCGGGCCACCGTCCAGTTCATCGGTGACGAAATGCACCGATGTACCGTGCTCTTCATCGCCATTTTCCAGCGCCTGACGATGGGTGTGTAATCCGGGATATTTCGGCAGCAGAGAAGGGTGAATGTTCAGCAAACGCCCGGCATAGTGGGAGACAAACGCCGGGCTGAGAATGCGCATAAAACCAGCCAGCACGACCACATCGGGTGCGTACATGTCGATTTCATGAATCAACTCCCGGTCATAGGCTTCACGACTGTCAAACGCGCTGGCGATGAGCGTATGCGTTGCAATACCCGCCTGGCGGGCGCGTTCAAGGCCGAACGCGTCGGCCTTATTGCTGAAAACTGCCCGTACGGTGCCTTTAATTTTGTTGGTTTTACAGGCGTCAATAATTGCCTGTAAATTACTTCCGTTACCGGAAATAAGCACCACAATATTCATTATTCGATAACCACGCGTTGTTCGGAATCAGAGGCTTTGATGATACCGATTTTCCACGCGTTTTCACCGTTGGCATTGAGCAGGGCGAGGGCTTTGTCCACTTCCGGAGCAGGTAGGGCAATAATCATCCCGACGCCGCAGTTGAAGGTGCGATACATTTCATGGCGCTCAACGTTACCTGCCGTTTGCAGCCAGTTGAACACTTCCGGCCACTGCCAGGAAGATTCATCAATCACTGCCTGAGTATTATCTGGCAATACGCGTGGAATGTTTTCCCAGAAGCCGCCGCCGGTCAGGTGCGCAATGGCATGCACATCGACCTTTTCAATCAACTCCAGCACTGACTTCACGTAAATGCGGGTCGGTGCCAGCAGATGATCGGCTAATGGCTTACCATCAAGTTCGGTGGTTTGCGGATCACAACCGCTGACTTCAAGAATTTTGCGCACCAGCGAATAGCCGTTCGAGTGCGGACCGCTGGAACCGAGTGCAATCAGAACATCGCCGTCGCTGACTTTAGAGCCGTCGATGATTTCTGATTTTTCTACCACGCCCACGCAGAAACCCGCGACATCGTAATCTTCACCGTGATACATCCCCGGCATTTCTGCCGTTTCGCCACCCACCAGTGAACAGCCCGATTGCAGACAACCTTCCGCGATGCCGCTGATCACCGCTGAAGCGGTATCAACATCCAGTTTTCCGGTTGCGTAATAGTCGAGGAAAAACAGCGGTTCTGCACCTTGCACCACCAGGTCATTAACGCACATGGCGACCAGATCAATACCAATGGTGTCGTGACGTTTTAAGTCCATTGCCAGACGCAGCTTGGTACCTACGCCGTCAGTGCCGGAAACCAGCACGGGTTCACGATATTTTTGCGGCAATGCACACAGCGCACCGAAGCCGCCCAGACCGCCCATCACTCCGGACGACGCGTTTTCTTCACTACGCCTTTGATTCTTCCAACCAGAGCATTACCCGCGTCAATATCAACACCGGCATCTTTGTAGCTAAGAGAGGTTTTATCGGTCACTGCTTGGGTCCCCACGCGTTACTTGCGGTAGAAAAATAAAATTCGGCGCAATTCTAACAGGGAAAGCAAACGTTTGCGAGACTGCTTTGCACAACCTTTTTGCACGTCTTTTCCCCAGACGCGCGGCGAAAGAAGACTTGTGCCAGGGCAAAGGTTAGTTTTCGGATGGAATGATCTTCTTTCATAACCATTTGAATATAAAATAACTTTATCTCAAATCGTTATCATTTTGACTAAAGTCAACGAAAAGAATATTGCCGCCTTGAAGAAAGGAGGTATAATCCGTCGATTTTTTTGTGGCTGCCCCTCAAAGGAGAAAGAGTATGAAGATCGTGGAAGTCAAACACCCACTCGTCAAACACAAGCTGGGACTGATGCGTGAGCAAGATATCAGCACCAAGCGCTTTCGCGAACTCGCTTCCGAAGTGGGTAGCCTGCTGACTTACGAAGCGACCGCCGACCTCGAAACGGAAAAAGTAACTATCGAAGGCTGGAACGGCCCGGTAGAAATCGACCAGATCAAAGGTAAGAAAATTACCGTTGTGCCAATTCTGCGTGCGGGTCTTGGTATGATGGACGGTGTGCTGGAAAATGTTCCGAGCGCGCGCATCAGCGTTGTCGGTATGTACCGTAATGAAGAAACGCTGGAGCCGGTACCGTACTTCCAGAAACTGGTTTCTAACATCGATGAGCGTATGGCGCTGATCGTTGACCCAATGCTGGCAACCGGTGGTTCCGTTATCGCGACCATCGACCTGCTGAAAAAAGCGGGCTGCAGCAGCATCAAAGTTCTGGTGCTGGTCGCTGCGCCAGAAGGTATCGCTGCGCTGGAAAAAGCGCACCCGGACGTCGAACTGTATACCGCATCGATTGATCAGGGACTGAACGAGCACGGATACATTATTCCGGGCCTCGGCGATGCCGGTGACAAAATCTTTGGTACGAAATAAAGAATAAAAATAATTAAAGCCGACTTTAAGAGTCGGCTTTTTTTTGAGTAAAGCGCCTATAACACATAATACAGAGGATAATACTATGACGCGCCGTGCTATCGGGGTGAGTGAAAGACCGCCACTTTTACAGACAATCCCGCTTAGTTTGCAACATTTGTTCGCCATGTTTGGTGCAACCGTCCTGGTGCCCGTCTTATTTCATATTAACCCGGCGACTGTACTGTTATTTAACGGTATTGGAACGCTGCTGTATCTCTTCATCTGTAAAGGGAAAATTCCGGCTTATCTTGGTTCCAGCTTTGCCTTTATTTCACCGGTATTGTTACTGTTGCCGTTAGGGTATGAAGTCGCGCTGGGCGGCTTTATTATGTGCGGCGTGCTGTTCTGCCTGGTTTCTTTTATCGTGAAGAAAGCGGGGACCGGCTGGCTGGACGTGCTGTTTCCACCTGCGGCAATGGGCGCAATCGTTGCCGTCATCGGTCTGGAGCTGGCGGGCGTAGCTGCCGGTATGGCGGGTTTACTCCCGGCTGAAGGGCAAACGCCAGACTCCAAAACCATCATCATCTCTATTACCACCCTGGCGGTCACGGTTTTAGGTTCTGTGCTGTTTCGTGGTTTCCTGGCAATTATCCCGATTTTAATTGGCGTGCTGGTGGGCTACGCGCTCTCTTTCGCAATGGGAATTGTCGATACCACGCCGATTATTAATGCTCACTGGTTTGCGCTGCCAACCCTCTATACGCCGCGCTTCGAGTGGTTTGCCATTCTGACTATTCTGCCAGCGGCGTTAGTGGTTATTGCCGAACACGTAGGGCACCTGGTAGTAACGGCTAATATCGTCAAAAAAGATCTGCTGCGCGATCCAGGTCTGCACCGTTCGATGTTTGCTAACGGCCTGTCGACCGTGATCTCCGGCTTCTTTGGCTCCACGCCAAATACCACTTACGGAGAAAACATTGGCGTGATGGCGATCACCCGTGTTTACAGTACCTGGGTTATCGGCGGGGCGGCGATTTTCGCTATCCTGCTTTCCTGCGTCGGTAAACTGGCTGCCGCTATCCAGATGATCCCATTGCCGGTGATGGGCGGCGTTTCACTGCTGCTTTATGGTGTCATCGGTGCTTCCGGTATTCGTGTTTTGATCGAATCGAAAGTGGATTACAACAAAGCACAGAACCTGATCCTGACTTCCGTGATTTTGATCATCGGCGTCAGTGGCGCGAAGGTAAACATCGGCGCGGCGGAGTTAAAAGGTATGGCGCTGGCGACCATCGTCGGTATCGGCTTAAGTTTGATTTTCAAACTGATCAGTGTGCTGCGCCCTGAAGAAGTGGTGCTGGACGCAGAAGAGGCGGATATAACAGACAAATAATGTACCGACCGGGCAGTGTTGCTGCCCGGTTCAAACATCATGGGATTCTGTGGTAAACTTCTCGCGATTTTGTGAAATCCTGGTTGAGGTATCTCTGAACACACCGGCACAGCTCTCTTTGCCACTTTATCTTCCTGACGACGAAACCTTTGCAAGTTTCTGGCCGGGGGATAACTCCTCTTTACTGGCCGCGCTGCAAAACGTGCTGCGTCAGGAACATAGCGGTTACATCTATCTCTGGGCACGCGAAGGCGCGGGGCGCAGCCATCTGCTGCACGCGGCTTGCGCGGAATTGTCGCAGCGTGGCGATGCGGTGGGCTATGTCCCGCTGGATAAACGCACCTGGTTTGTTCCGGAAGTGCTCGACGGTATGGAGCATTTGTCGCTGGTTTGTATCGACAACATTGAGTGTATTGCAGGCGATGAGTTGTGGGAGATGGCGATTTTCGATCTCTACAATCGAATTCTGGAATCGGGCAAAACACGGTTGTTGATCACCGGCGATCGTCCACCGCGGCAGTTGAATCTGGGATTACCGGATCTCGCGTCGCGACTCGACTGGGGGCAGATCTACAAATTGCAGCCACTTTCTGATGAAGATAAGTTGCAGGCGCTACAGTTACGCGCGCGTTTGCGTGGTTTTGAACTGCCGGAAGATGTGGGGCGTTTCTTGCTGAAGCGGCTCGACAGAGAAATGCGCACGCTATTTATGACGTTGGATCAGTTGGATCGTGCGTCGATTACCGCGCAACGTAAGCTGACCATTCCGTTTGTGAAAGAAATTCTGAAGTTGTAGATAAGGTGTTTATTGTCGGATGCGGCGCGAACGCCTTATCCGAACTACGCGAAGTTAATCCATAGTATTCGTAGGCCGGATAAGACATGGCAAGCGTCGCATCCGGCAATGTGCTTCAACTAGCGATGGAGCACATCTTAACCCACGATTTCCAGTACCTGCTCCGGTGGACGACCAATCCGCGCTTTGCCATTCGCGACCACAATCGGGCGCTCCATCAGCTTCGGATTATCCACCATTGCCTGAATCAGCGCCTCTTCGCTAAGCGAACTGTCAGCCAGGTTCAGTTCTTTATAAAGATCCTCTTTCTGGCGCATCAATTCACGGGCGCTATTCATCCCCAGCATTTTCAGCAAATCGCGCAGCGTTGCCGCATCGGCGGGTGTCTCAAGGTAGAGTACCACTTCTGGCTCCACGCCGTTTTCTTTCAGCAGGTTCAGCGTTTCCCGGCTCTTTGAACAGCGTGGGTTATGGTAGATTTTTACCTGTTTGGTCATTGTTCTTCCTTTAATGCGAATTACATCTTGGTATAAGGCTTAAAGCGTTCCTGCAGCTGGCGCAACTGGTCGATGCGCGCATCGTAACGCGCTTGTTGCAGGCTGCCTAATTTCACCTGCGAACTGGCGCTACTCAACAGCGAAATGGCCTGATCGAGTCGTCCGGCGAGCGCATAACCTTCTGCTCGCGCAGCCAGCTCCTGATCGCGGTTATTTAGCGCGGCTTCCGCCTGTGCCAGTAAATCCCAGCCGTTGCTGTCATCTTTATTATTAAAGGTGTAGCGATTGAGAATATTGGCCGCTTCTTGTGGTTGACCGCCTTGCAGATAAGCGTTTGCCAGGTTGAGCTGCAACACCGGATTGGTGCGCAAATCACGGGCATTTTTCAGGCGATTGATTGCCTCATTGGCTTTGTTTTGCCCAAGATCGATATCGGTAGCCAGATCGAGATACCATGCGTTGCCAGGTTCTGCCGCCAGTAACGGTTGCAGCGTTTTACGCGCCTCGTCGTATTTATTGGCTTCCATCGCCTGTAAAGCACGACCATATTGCGCCGCTCGTTGCTGACGAACGTTTCCTTTCGCCCATTCATCCAGCAAATCACTGGTGAGCTGGTTACGTCCGGAATTATACATCCCCAGTGTGCGCGCTTTCGCCAGATAGAAATCTTCCGACGACTGCACCACCATCGGTCGCATCTGATTAGCACGGTTGCGGGCATCTGCCAGACGACTTTCCGGCAACGGGTGAGTCAATAAAATTTCCGGCGGGCGCGAGGAGTAACGCGCCTGATCGAGTAATTTTTCGAGGAAGGTTGGCATCGCCTGCGGATCGAATCCCGAGCGTTGCAGCACCTGAATACCAATGCGGTCCGCTTCCTGTTCATTTTGCTGGGTGAAACTGATCATCCCCTGACGCGTTCCCGCCAGTGTACCGGTCAGCGCCGCCATCCCCGCCTGCGGACTGGCCATCGCCAGTAAAATAGAACCTAACGCGCCGACCCAGGTCAGCGGCGCGCTGCGCTGCTGATCTTCCATCGCTCGCGCCAGGTGACGTTGGGTGAGGTGGGAGATTTCGTGCGCCATAACTGAAGCCAGTTGACTTTCGTTATCGGAATAACGGAACAGGGCAGAGTGCAGCACCACGTTGCCGCCAAAGAAAGCAAAGGCGTTAATTTCGTCGTTGTTGATTAGAAAAAAATGAAACGGTGTCTTAACCGAATTGGCATGCGAAACCAGACGCATCCCCAGCGAATTAATATATTGCGTTAACAGCGGGTCATTAATTAACGGCGCGCTGCCGCGTAGCTGGCGGACATAATAGTCGCCCATCTGCATTTCCTGACCAATGGAAAGCGTGCTTCCTGCGGAGGTTCCCATATCCGGCAAGGTGTCTGCGTTGTCGGCAAACGCCGGGGCTACCTGACCAATGGTCATAGCAGCAATGAGGGTTGCAACCAGGTTTTTTTTCAACTGCCTGAACATAACCTCTATCCTGTATTTCTGAAGATAGTCATTTGACCGATACTGTGAAATATCGTTCCCACCGCGCCGCCTTTGAGTGTAACGGCGAAGATTAGCCCACTCAAATGACTTTTCAGTTTCCTGAATCCGTCATAAAAAGCGAAGTCTTTTTTGTGACATTTCGATACAATTGCGGATCGCAATCCCGCTCTTGAGGTTCAGGGAAGGTTTTTATGCTCGAAATGTTGATGCAATGGTATCGCCGCCGTTTTAGCGACCCGGAAGCGATTGCCTTGCTGGTTATTTTAGTTGCCGGATTTGGCATTATCTTTTTCTTTAGTGGCCTGCTTGCTCCGTTGCTGGTGGCTATTGTGCTGGCCTATTTGCTGGAATGGCCAACCGTGCGCCTGCAATCTATTGGCTGCTCCCGCCGCTGGGCGACGTCGATTGTATTGGTGGTTTTTGTCGGTATATTGCTACTGATGGCGTTCGTGGTACTGCCTATCGCCTGGCAACAGGGCATCTACTTAATCCGCGATATGCCGGGGATGCTCAATAAGCTTTCTGACTTTGCCGCCACGTTGCCGCGCCGCTATCCGGCGTTAATGGACGCGGGCATTATTGATGCAATGGCCGAAAATATGCGCAGTCGGATGCTGACCATGGGCGATTCGGTGGTGAAAATTTCCCTCGCCTCGCTGGTCGGTTTGCTGACCATTGCCGTCTATCTGGTGCTGGTGCCATTGATGGTCTTCTTCCTGCTGAAAGACAAAGAGCAGATGCTGAACGCCGTTCGTCGGGTGCTGCCGCGCAACCGTGGACTGGCAGGACAGGTGTGGAAGGAGATGAATCAACAAATCACCAACTATATCCGCGGCAAAGTGCTGGAGATGATCGTGGTGGGGATCGCCACCTGGCTGGGGTTCTTGCTCTTTGGGCTGAACTATTCGCTGCTGCTGGCGGTGCTGGTCGGCTTCTCGGTTCTTATTCCGTACATTGGCGCATTTGTGGTGACCATTCCGGTGGTTGGCGTGGCGCTATTCCAGTTTGGCGCAGGCACGGAATTCTGGAGCTGCTTCGCGGTGTATCTGATTATTCAGGCGCTGGACGGCAACCTGCTAGTACCGGTGTTGTTCTCCGAAGCGGTTAACCTGCATCCGCTGGTGATTATTTTATCGGTGGTGATCTTCGGTGGTTTGTGGGGATTCTGGGGCGTATTCTTCGCCATTCCATTGGCGACGCTGATCAAAGCCGTGATCCACGCCTGGCCCGATGGGCAAATCGCGCAAGAATAATCTTCAGCCCGACGAACTGTTTCGCCGGGCTGATTTTTCAGGATTCCTGACGTAAATAAATAGCCCGATAACACATACTCACCAGCACTGCACCGCCGATAATATTACCCAGCATCACCGGGAGCAGATTGGCGGTAATAAAATGGCTGACCGTCAGTGCCGGAAAATTGTCTGCGCTACTGTGCGCCAGTTGCCAGAAGGGGGGTGCCCCTATTAAGTTGTCAAGCATGTTATGACCCCTGCGGGGTATAAAAAGTCCCGTCGTGCATCATGGCGAACAGAACGTCGCAGCGTCGTCTCGCCAGGGCGATAAGCGCCTGATTGTGTCGTTTTCCCTGACTCATTTTGCGGGTGTAGTAAGCCC
>NZ_MDGW01000607.1:0-14791 GCF_001712525.1 Shigella sp. FC1661 | reverse complement strand
GGCAACGAGAGATGAGTTCGGGGTCGAGGTAATCCCCCAGAGAAGTCAGTGGGTTACGCAGAGAATCGTAACGGGATACCAGATCAAGAGCCTGTCCAATGTGCATAAAAAAATCCGGAAACAAGTGAGCGTTTCCGGATTCTTACACAGCCACTGGATCGGTCAACTGATCCTTAACTGATCGGCATTACGCCGATGGGCGCCATTTTTCACTGCGGCAAGAATTACTTCTTGATGCGGATAACCGGGGTTTCACCCACGGTTACGCTACCGGGCAGTTTGATCAGTTCTTTGATTTCGTCCATGTTGGAGATAACAACCGGAGTCAGGGTAGACTTGGCTTTCTCTTCCAGCAGCGGCAGATCAAATTCAATGACAGTATCGCCAACTTTCACGCGCTGACCTTCTTCTGCAATACGCTTGAAGCCTTCGCCTTTCAGTTCAACGGTGTCGATACCGAAGTGGACGAACAGTTCAACGCCGCTATCAGATTCGATAGAGAACGCGTGATTGGTTTCAAAGATTTTACCAATGGTACCGTCTACAGGCGCGACCATTTTGTTACCCGTTGGTTTGATAGCAATACCATCACCAACGATTTTTTCCGCAAAAACGACATCCGGCACGTCTTCGATATTGACGATCTCGCCAGAGAGCGGAGCAATGATCTCAATAGTTCCGGTATCCTTCTTGTCGTCGGAAACCAGAGATTTCAGTTTATCGAACAAACCCATGATCTTCTCCTAAGCAGTAAATTGGGCCGCATCTCGTGGATTAGCAGATTGTTTTTTCTTCAATGAACTTGTTAACCAGCGTCATTAACTCGTCCGTTGTCGGTTGAGCAAGAGCCTGCTCTGCTAACACCTTCGCATCTTCGAAGTTCGTGTTACGGATAATCTTCTTAATGCGCGGGATAGAAATGGCGCTCATAGAGAATTCGTCCAGACCCATCCCCAGCAACAGAAGTGTAGCACGTTCATCGCCAGCAAGCTCACCACACATGCCAGTCCATTTGCCTTCAGCATGAGAAGCATCAATAACTTGCTTGATCAAGTTCAGCACGGACGGTGACATTGGCTGGTAAAGGTGTGAAATCATATCATTACCACGGTCAACTGCCAGAGTGTACTGCGTTAAATCATTGGTGCCGATACTAAAGAAATCAACTTCTTTGGCTAAATGACGTGCAATTGTTGCGGCAGCCGGTGTTTCCACCATTACGCCGATTTCAATTGACTCGTCAAACGCTTTACCTTCGTCGCGCAGTTCCTGTTTGTAGATTTCGATCTCTTTGCGCAGTGCACGCACTTCTTCAACAGAGATGATCATCGGGAACATAATGCGCAATTTACCGAAAGCCGAGGCACGCAGGATAGCGCGGAGCTGATCGCGCAGGATCTCTTTACGATCCATCGCGATACGGATAGCGCGCCAGCCGAGGAACGGGTTCTCTTCTTTCGGGAAGTTCATGTATGGCAGCTCTTTGTCGCCGCCGATGTCCATGGTACGAACGATAACCGCCTGCGAGCCACACGCTTCAGCCACTGCTTTGTAAGCAGCAAACTGTTCTTCTTCAGTGGGCAGCGCGTCGCGGTCCATGAATAGGAACTCAGTACGATACAGACCAACGCCTTCAGCGCCGTTACGCTCTGCACCTTCAACGTCACGAACCGTACCAATGTTAGCGCATACTTCTACCTGGTGACCGTCCAGCGTAATAGCTGGCAGATCTTTCAGTTTAGCAAGCTCTGCTTTTTCAGAAGCCACTTGCTCCTGAACAGCGCGCATTTTATCAATAACTTCGTTGGTTGGATTGACGTAAACCTGATTATTTACGGCATCCAGAATCAGATAGTCGTCATTTTTCACCTGAGAGGTGACGCTACCGGTACCCACGATAGCAGGCAGTTCCAGAGAACGCGCCATGATAGAGGTGTGGGAAGTACGGCCACCCGCGTCGGTGATGAAACCCAGCACCTTCTTCAGGTTCAGCTGTGCGGTTTCGGACGGCGTCAGGTCAGCGGCAACCAGAATGACTTCATCCTGAATGGCGCTCAGGTCGATAATCTTCAGGCCCAGGATGTTGCGCAGCAGGCGCTTACCGATATCACGTACGTCAGCCGCACGTTCTTTCAGGTATTCATCATCCAGCTCTTCCAGGGCAGAAGCCTGACCTTCGATAACTTCATGAGCAGCTGCGTCAGCTGTCATGTGTTTATCTTTAATCAGGGCTATGATTTCCTGCTCCAGCTCCTCATCTTCGAGCAGCATAATATGCCCTTCAAAGATGGCTTCTTTTTCTTCACCGAACGTTTCACCAGCTTTCGTTTTGATCGTTTCCAGCTGGGCTGATGCCTTGGCACGACCGCTCAGAAAACGTACAACTTCCTGATCAACCTGGTCGGCAGAAATTTTTTTCCGGTCAATGACAATTTCGTCTTCTTTCAGAAGCAGAGCTTTACCGAAAGCGATACCCGGGGATGCTAAAATGCCTGA
Source organism: Shigella sp. FC1661 (assembly GCF_001712525.1). NCBI lineage: Bacteria > Pseudomonadati > Pseudomonadota > Gammaproteobacteria > Enterobacterales > Enterobacteriaceae > Shigella > Shigella sp. FC1661. The sequence continues at coordinate 12,295 of NZ_MDGW01000607.1, read as the reverse complement.
AATCATAACCCTACCTTACTTGTGACTGATTTTTAAAAGAACCCGGGAAATTACTCGAGTTCCGCCATCAGTTTAACCAGATGTTCAACCGCTTTTTGCTCGTCTTCGCCTTCTGCGGAGATAGTCACAACGGTACCTTGAGTCAGGCCCAGAGTCTGCAGTTTAAACAGGCTTTTCGCGCTGGCGCTTTTGCCGTTGGAAGTCACAGTAATTTCAGAAGTGAAGCCCTTAGCTTCTTTTACAAACTGGGCAGCAGGGCGGGTGTGCAGACCGTTCGGAGCTGTAATGGTAACTTCTTGCTGGAACATTGTATTTCCCCAACTTATAGGTTTAGTGTTGTGGAACTAAAGTCTAGCCTGGCGGTTCGACTTTAGCCTGTATTGTTAGCGCCAGTTTTTAATAGACGCGACGCACGAAGAGCGCAATACAGTCCATTGCTGGCGGGTGTTGACCGCTGACGTTTCGTACGTCATTAAACATTATGCCGCTAAAGGAAGAATTGAACCAAATCATAAAATCGATTCAGCTTTGGCTTTTCCTGTAACGATTAATTTCGCGCATCAAAATAATTAGTCTGGTTAAATACCAGTTCCGACAGGCTGAATCAATGCCAGGAGGGGCGAAAGTTTGAAGCAGGCCACAAAAAAGCACCTAAAAAGGTGCTTTTTTACGCATTTTTAACAAGCTGGCATTACTGTTGCAATTCTTTCTCAGTGAAGAGATCGGCAAACAATGCGGTGCTTAAATAACGCTCACCCGATGATGGTAGAATAACCACAATATTCTTGTTGGTAAAGCTTTCATCTTCTTGTAGTTTCAACGCCGCGGCAACAGCTGCTCCAGAAGAGATACCTGCAAGAATACCTTCTTCTTCCATTAGACGACGGGCGGTAGAAATGGCTTCTTCATTGGTGATGCCAATGACTTTATCGACCAGCTTGAGATCGAGGTTAGCCGGGATAAAACCAGCGCCAATACCCTGAATTTTATGCGGGCCAGGTTTAATCTCTTCACCTGCCAGCGCCTGGGCGATAACTGGAGAATCGGTTGGCTCAACGGCGACAGAGATAAGATCGGTCTTGCCTTTGGTGCCTTTAATGTAGCGGCTGACGCCAGTCAGCGTACCGCCAGTCCCAACGCCAGCAATAAATACATCAACCTGACCGTCGGTATCTTCCCAGATCTCCGGACCGGTGGTTTTTTCGTGAATTTCAGGGTTTGCCGGATTGCTGAATTGTTGCAGCAGCAGGTATTTCTCTGGATTGCTGGCGACAATTTCTTCTGCTTTTTGGATTGCGCCTTTCATGCCTTTAGCACCTTCCGTCAGCACCAGGTTTGCACCTAACGCTTTCAGCAGCTTGCGGCGTTCAATACTCATGGTTTCTGGCATGGTCAGGGTGAGTTTGTAACCGCGAGCGGCAGCTACATAGGCCAGTGCAATCCCGGTATTACCGCTGGTCGGTTCAACCAGTTCAACGCCTGGTTTCAGCACGCCGCGCTTTTCGGCATCCCAAATCATGTTGGCACCGATACGGCACTTAACGCTGAAGCTGGGGTTACGAGATTCCACCTTCGCCAGAATGCGTCCGTTACCGATGCGATTCAGGCGAACCAGCGGCGTGTGACCGATAGTCAGCGAGTTATCTTCAAAAATCTTACTCATGGCCTGTCCTTAACTGTATGAAATTGGGATACAACAGGTAGCATACCCGCTCAGAGAATATGCGGAAGTAAGGATTTAGCATATCTATATACAGAAGGGAAATAATGACATGCAAGATGGAATAAGGGGCGGCATAAGCCACCCCTGTTTCACACAAACGGTTTACAAAATAACCGGTAGATTGTTACCGCCACATCGCGTGTTTATCGCGATAGCAATCGACCCACATCGCCGTCGCGCCACAAACGGCAACGGGCATGATGAACAGATTAAGCAGCGGGATCATCGTAAACAGGCTGGTTAAAGCACCAAACTGCATATTGGTGATTTTGCGTGTGCGCAGGGCGGTGCGCATCTCTTTAAACGGCACTTTGTGGTTATCGAAGGGGTAATCGCAATACTGGATGGCTAACATCCAGGCGCTAAACAGGAACCACAGTACCGGCGCGACGGTTTGCCCAATACCAGGGATGAAGTAAAGAATTAGTAATACAATTGCGCGCGGCAGATACCAGGCAAATTTTTGCCATTCGCGTTTCATGATTCGCGGCACATCTTTCATGATACCGAAAATCCCGGTATCTGGCGGTGTAGCGCCAGTCAATCGTGCTTCCAGTTGTTCAGCCAATAAACCGTTAAACGGAGCGGCAATCCAGTTAGCAATCGTGGAGAAGAAATAGCCAAACACTAACAGCACAGAGATGACAGCCAGAGGCCACAACAGATAACTCAGCCATTGTAGCCAGTCCGGAACGTAACTCATGAGAGTCGGGATCCAGACATCGAGCTGTGTAAAGAGCCACCAGAATGCGCCCCCCATCAACAAAATATTGACCAGCAGCGGTAAAATAACGAAACGCCGAATCCCAGGTTGCGAGACGAGCTTCCAGCCTTGCGCAAAATAGTAAAAACCGCTGCGTGGGGCAGATGTGAATGATGAAACCATAATCAGGATGAGCTCCTTTTGACCAATCCCAGGAAAATTCTGCGTATTTTACCGGGTAATTGCGCAATGGACAGTTAGGATATGTTCGAAAAAACAGCAAAAAGCACGATTTCATCTATCTTTGTGCTGTGAAAGTTAATAGTGCACTTGCACTTGAGGTAATCGGCAAATACTCTTAGTGAGTAAATGTTTGCCGTGGTGGCAAGGTGTTAGAACAACAGAGAATATAATGATGCAGGATTTGCGTCTGATATTAATCATTGTTGGCGCGATCGCCATAATCGCTTTACTGGTACATGGTTTCTGGACCAGCCGTAAAGAACGATCTTCTATGTTCCGCGATCGGCCATTAAAACGAATGAAGTCAAAACGTGACGACGATTATTATGACGAGGATGTCGAAGATGATGAGGGCGTTGGTGAGGTTCGTGTTCACCGCGTGAATCATGCCCCGGCTAACGCTCAGGAGCATGAGGCTGCTCGTCCGTCGCCGCAACACCAGTACCAACCGCCTTATGCGTCTGCGCAGCCGCGTCAACCGGTCCAGCAGCCGCCTGAAGCGCAGGTACCGCCGCAACATGCTCCGCGTCCAGCGCAGCCGGTGCAGCAGCCTGCCTATCAGCCGCAGCCTGAACAGCCGTTGCAGCAGCCAGTTTCGCCACAGGTCGCGCCAGCGCCGCAGCCTGTGCATTCAGCACCGCAACCGGCACAACAGGCTTTCCAGCCTGCAGAACCCGTAGCGGCACCACAGCCTGAGCCTGTAGCGGAACCGGCTCCAGTTATGGATAAACCGAAGCGCAAAGAAGCGGTGATTATCATGAACGTCGCGGCGCATCACGGTAGCGAGCTAAACGGTGAACTGCTTCTTAACAGCATTCAACAAGCGGGCTTCATTTTTGGCGATATGAATATTTACCATCGTCATCTTAGCCCGGATGGCAGCGGCCCGGCGTTATTCAGCCTGGCGAATATGGTGAAACCGGGAACCTTTGATCCTGAAATGAAGGATTTCACTACTCCGGGTGTCACTATCTTTATGCAGGTACCGTCTTACGGTGACGAGCTGCAGAACTTCAAGCTGATGCTGCAATCTGCGCAGCATATTGCCGATGAAGTGGGCGGTGTCGTGCTTGACGATCAGCGCCGTATGATGACTCCGCAGAAATTGCGCGAGTACCAGGACATCATCCGCGAAGTCAAAGACGCCAACGCCTGATACACTTAAGGCAAATTAACTCCTCTTCGAACCCCCGCTTGTCGGGGGTTTTTAGCATTGATGGTGCGATATGGAATCAATCGAACAACAACTGACAGAACTGCGAATGACGCTTCGCCATCATGAATCTCTTTATCATGTGATGGATGCGCCGGAAATTCCCGACGCTGAATACGACAGGCTGATGCGCGAACTGCGCGAGCTGGAAACTAAACATCCAGAACTGATTACGCCTGATTCGCCTACCCAACGTGTAGGTGCTGCGCCGCTGGCGGCTTTCAGCCAGATACGCCATGAAGTACCAATGCTGTCACTGGATAACGTTTTTGATGAAGAAAGCTTTCTTGCTTTCAACAAACGTGTGCAGGACCGTCTGAAAAACAACGAGAAAGTCACCTGGTGCTGTGAGCTGAAGCTGGATGGCCTTGCCGTCAGTATTCTGTATGAAAATGGCGTTTTAGTCAGTGCCGCGACCCGTGGCGATGGCACCACCGGGGAAGATATCACGTCTAATGTGCGTACTATTCGCGCCATTCCGCTGAAGCTGCATGGAGAGAATATCCCGGCGCGTCTGGAAGTGCGTGGTGAAGTGTTCCTGCCGCAGGCGGGGTTCGAAAAGATTAACGAAGATGCGCGACGCACGGGCGGGAAAGTTTTTGCTAACCCACGTAATGCGGCAGCTGGTTCACTGCGTCAGCTTGATCCGCGTATTACAGCGAAGCGACCGCTCACTTTTTTCTGCTATGGCGTTGGTGTTCTGGAAGGTGGCGAGCTGCCGGATACTCATCTTGGCCGTTTACTGCAATTTAAAAAGTGGGGGTTGCCGGTCAGCGATCGGGTAACGCTTTGTGAATCGGCGGAAGAAGTGCTGGCGTTCTATCACAAAGTGGAAGAAGACCGCCCGACGCTGGGCTTTGATATCGACGGCGTGGTGATTAAGGTCAACTCACTGGAACAGCAGGAGCAGCTTGGCTTTGTTGCGCGTGCCCCGCGCTGGGCGGTAGCGTTTAAATTCCCGGCGCAGGAGCAGATGACCTTTGTGCGTGACGTCGAGTTTCAGGTTGGGCGTACTGGCGCGATTACGCCTGTTGCGCGTCTGGAACCTGTCCATGTTGCTGGCGTGCTGGTGAGTAACGCAACCTTACACAATGCGGATGAAATCGAACGTCTTGGTTTACGCATTGGCGATAAAGTGGTGATTCGCCGCGCTGGCGACGTGATCCCGCAGGTGGTTAACGTCGTGCTTTCTGAACGCCCGGAAGATACCCGTGAGGTTGTATTCCCGACGCATTGTCCGGTATGTGGTTCTGACGTTGAGCGTGTGGAAGGTGAAGCGGTTGCCCGCTGTACCGGTGGCCTGATTTGCGGTGCGCAGCGTAAAGAGTCGCTGAAACACTTTGTTTCCCGCCGTGCTATGGATGTTGACGGAATGGGCGACAAAATCATCGATCAGCTGGTTGAAAAAGAATATGTCCACACTCCGGCAGATCTGTTCAAACTCACCGCAGGCAAACTGACCGGACTGGAGCGTATGGGGCCAAAATCGGCACAAAACGTGGTTAACGCGCTGGAAAAAGCGAAAGAAACCACCTTTGCTCGCTTCCTCTATGCACTTGGCATCCGTGAAGTCGGCGAGGCCACCGCAGCAGGTCTGGCGGCATATTTCGGCACGCTGGAAGCGCTGGAAGCCGCTTCGATTGAAGAGCTGCAAAAGGTGCCTGATGTTGGCATTGTCGTTGCATCCCACGTTCACAACTTCTTTGCCGAAGAAAGCAACCGCAATGTCATCAGCGAGCTGTTGGCGGAAGGTGTTCACTGGCCTGCGCCGATCGTTATCAACGCGGAAGAGATTGACAGCCCGTTTGCTGGTAAAACCGTGGTGCTTACGGGCAGCTTAAGCCAGATGTCGCGTGATGACGCTAAAGCTCGACTGGTCGAACTGGGCGCGAAAGTCGCGGGCAGCGTGTCGAAGAAAACCGATCTGGTGATTGCGGGTGAAGCTGCAGGATCTAAACTGGCGAAGGCGCAGGAACTGGGCATTGAAGTCATCGACGAAGCGGAAATGCTGCGTTTGCTGGGTAGCTGAGATGGAAAAAGAGCAGCTGATTGAAATAGCCAATACGATAATGCCGTTTGGCAAATACAAAGGGCGTCGCTTAATCGACCTGCCGGAGGAGTATCTGCTGTGGTTTGCCCGCAAAGATGAGTTCCCGGCAGGGAAGCTCGGTGAGCTAATGCAAATCACGCTGCTGATTAAAACCGAGGGGCTGACGCAACTGGTCCAGCCCCTGAAGCGTCCGCTTTAAGCTTTATCGGCGCTGCTTTCCTGCTGCGCCTGTAACTGTTCGGTCTGGCGTTTGTATCGACGCGCCAGCACCGCACAGACCATCAATTGGATCTGATGGAAAATCATCAGGGGCAGCACCATCATACCGATCACCGATGTGGGGAACAGAATGTTTGCCATCGGGATGCCATTTGCCAGACTCTTTTTCGAACCACAAAAGACGATAGTAATTTCATCTGCCTTATTGAAGCCCAGTCGGCGTGCCATAAAGACGTTAACTACAATCACGATAGCCAGAAGAACGCAGCTGACCACCACGATAAACAGCAATGATCCCCAGCCAACTTTATGCCAGATACCATTAACGACGGCTTCGCTGAACGCTGTATAAACCACCAACAGAATGGACGTCTGGTCAGTTTTCGCAATCCATTTTTTATTGCGCGACACCCAGTCACCAATCCACGGCCGGGAAAGATGCCCCAACACAAACGGCAGCAGCAGTTGCAGCATAATTTTACCGACCTGCTCAAGGCTGCCCCCTGCACCGTGAACATTCATCACCAGACCAACCAGCAATGGTGAAAGGAAAATCCCCAGCAGGCTGGATGCTGACGCAGAACAAACCGCCGCCGCGACGTTACCGCCCGCCATTGACGTGAAGGCGATTGCAGACTGCACGGTAGCCGGGAGAGTGCACAAGTAGAGAAAACCGGAGTAGAGCATCGGGTCGACATTTACCGGTTTCCACCAGGCAAACAGTACACCCAGAATCGGAAACAGCACGAAGGTGCTGCACATTACCCACAAATGCAGTCGCCAGTGACCACCGCCAGCAATAATCGCCTCACGCGACAACTTCGCGCCGTGCATAAAGAACAGCAGGGCAATAGCTGCGGTGGTCAGATTTTCAAAGAAGGGGACGAAATCGCCTCTGGCCGGAAAGAAAGAGGCCAGCAACACCACCGTGATCAGGGTTAAGGTGAAAGGATCGAGGATACGAAAAAGTTTCATAAAGACTCCAGATGATCGATGGTTCTATTGTGCTTCTTCCAGTTTGAGAAATAAAATTGATTTATTGCATCCATTCATGAAGAAAACAGATGAATTATTCTTTAAAACAATTAAAGGTTTTCGTCACAGTAGCGCAGGAGAAAAGTTTTAGTCGTGCAGGAGAGCGTATCGGCTTGAGCCAGTCGGCAGTAAGTCACAGTGTGAAGGAGCTGGAAAATCATACTGGTGTTCGCCTGCTGGACAGAACCACGCGTGAAGTGGTGCTTACAGATGCAGGGCAGCAGTTGGCTTTGCGTCTTGAGCGACTGCTGGATGAACTTAACAGCACGTTGCGCGATACCGGGCGTATGGGGCAACAACTGAGCGGAAAAGTTCGGGTCGCTGCCAGCCAGACCATTTCCGCGCATCTTATTCCGCAATGCATTGCTGAAAGCCATCGCCGCTATCCAGATATTCAGTTTGTCCTGCACGATCGTCCGCAGCAGTGGGTGATGGAAAGTATTCGCCAGGGAGATGTCGACTTTGGCATCGTCATCGATCCAGGCCCAGTGGGCGATCTGCAATGTGAAGCGATTCTTTCCGAGCCTTTCTTTCTGCTTTGCCATCGCGATAGCGCTTTGGCCGTGGAAGATTATGTACCCTGGCAGGCATTACAGGGAGCGAAATTGGTGTTGCAGGATTACGCGTCAGGCAGCCGACCGCTGATTGACGCAGCGCTGGCGCGCAATGGTATTCAGGCGAATATTGTGCAGGAGATTGGACATCCGGCGACGCTGTTCCCGATGGTAGCCGCAGGCATCGGCATCAGTATTCTTCCCGCACTGGCGCTACCATTGCCTGAAGGTAGCCCACTGGTGGTAAAGCGCATTACGCCGGTTGTTGAACGCCAGTTGATGCTGGTGCGCAGGAAGAACCGTTCACTTTCCACCGCCGCTGAAGCGTTATGGGACGTGGTACGAGACCAGGGCAATGCGCTAATGGCTGGTCGGGAAGGGGATCCGTTGTATCAGATATAGATATCGATATGAGTCGTTTTTTCAACAGGATTTAGAAGGGATACATTCAGAGACAAACGCTGCTCTTTCTCCTGCGCCTTTTCTGCCTGCTGTTTCTGCAACTGCGCCAGTTGTGTTTCCAGTAGGGTGATTTGCTGTTGAATCAATTCGGCCTGTTTTTGCTTGTCTTCAGCACTGCCGCTAGTGTCTACAATCTCTTTAATTTGTTGAGTGAGTTTGATGATTTGCTGACTTATCCGCGCGATTTGTGAAGCAACATCGCTACCTTGTGATGCCCTGTTACTACTCTGTGTTTGTATGGAAGGAATTGAAGTTGAAGAGATAGTGGCCATTGTTCAGTCCTCGTCACTGTACGAGGTAATATCGGTAGAAGAACAAGGAACTTGAGAAGAAAAATCAATCTTACAAATCGCAGATAGTAAAAAAGCGCCTTTAGGGCGCTTTTTTACATTGGTGGGTCGTGCAGGATTCGAACCTGCGACCAATTGATTAAAAGTCAACTGCTCTACCAACTGAGCTAACGACCCGAAGTGGTGGGTGATGACGGGATCGAACCGCCGACCCCCTCCTTGTAAGGGAGGTGCTCTCCCAGCTGAGCTAATCACCCCCCGCTGTGTGGAGTCGCATTATAGGGAGAGTTCAAAATGAGTCAACGCATTTTCTAAAGAAATTGTTCGTTCGTCGTAAATTTAAGCAAGATGATCGCAAAACAGACCGTGTTGCGCAATTTGTCAACGAAAACAATAATGCGTAAGGTAGAAATCCGAACTACATTGAGGAATCAGGCGGGAGTGATAGAATATCGCCCACTCAATTTTTCCAGGATTTGCCGGTTGTCGGCATCTTTCTAAACGTAAGGCCATTTCATGAAAATCAAAACTCGCTTCGCGCCAAGCCCAACAGGCTATCTGCACGTTGGCGGCGCGCGTACTGCTCTTTACTCCTGGCTTTTTGCACGTAACCACGGCGGTGAGTTCGTGCTGCGTATTGAAGACACCGATCTTGAGCGTTCCACGCCGGAAGCTATCGAAGCCATTATGGATGGCATGAACTGGCTGAGCCTGGAGTGGGATGAAGGTCCGTACTACCAGACCAAACGTTTTGATCGCTACAACGCGGTGATCGATCAGATGCTGGAAGAGGGCACTGCTTATAAATGCTATTGCTCTAAAGAGCGCCTGGAAGCGCTGCGCGAAGAGCAAATGGCGAAAGGTGAGAAGCCGCGTTATGACGGTCGCTGCCGCCACAGCCATGAGCATCACGCTGATGATGAACCGTGCGTTGTACGTTTTGCTAACCCGCAGGAAGGTTCTGTTGTTTTTGACGATCAGATCCGTGGTCCGATCGAGTTCAGCAACCAGGAACTGGACGATCTTATTATCCGCCGTACCGATGGTTCCCCAACCTATAACTTCTGTGTGGTTGTCGATGACTGGGATATGGAAATCACCCACGTTATCCGTGGCGAAGACCATATCAACAACACGCCACGCCAGATCAACATTCTTAAGGCCCTGAAAGCGCCGGTGCCGGTTTACGCGCACGTTTCTATGATCAACGGCGATGACGGTAAAAAACTGTCCAAACGTCACGGGGCGGTCAGCGTAATGCAGTATCGTGATGACGGTTATTTGCCAGAAGCACTGCTGAACTATCTGGTGCGTCTGGGCTGGTCCCACGGCGATCAGGAAATCTTCACTCGTGAAGAGATGATCAAATACTTCACCCTGAATGCCGTCAGCAAATCTGCCAGTGCGTTCAACACCGACAAGCTGCTGTGGCTGAACCATCACTACATTAACGCGCTGCCGCCGGAGTATGTTGCTACTCACTTACAGTGGCACATTGAGCAGGAAAATATCGATACCCGTAACGGCCCGCAGCTGGCTGATCTGGTGAAACTGCTGGGCGAACGCTGCAAGACGCTGAAAGAGATGGCACAGAGCTGCCGTTATTTCTACGAAGATTTTGCTGAGTTCGATGCCGACGCCGCGAAAAAACATCTGCGTCCGGTAGCGCGTCAGCCGCTGGAAGTGGTTCGTGACAAACTGGCCGCGATTACTGACTGGACCGCTGAAAACGTTCATCACGCTATTCAGGCGACGGCGGATGAGCTGGAAGTGGGTATGGGTAAAGTTGGTATGCCGCTGCGTGTCGCCGTAACCGGTGCGGGGCAGTCTCCGGCACTGGATGTTACCGTTCACGCAATTGGTAGGACCCGCAGTATCGAGCGTATCAACAAAGCGCTGGCTTTTATTGCTGAACGCGAAAACCAGCAGTAATTAGCGCATAAAAGATAAACGGCAGGAGATAATATCCTGCGTTTTTTATTTATGCTGATTCGTCAATATCGAGACGGGCGAGGAAATTGCGAATTCCTTCACGTGACAAAAATTGCGCGACTTTTTCCTGCTCAATGTCTGTCATATTATCTATCGCGTTGATGATTTGTCGATACGCCGGGGCGCGTGCTCCAGGAGCGTATTCAGCAATTCTCTCTTCAGCTTCCATCAACATTGGTGTGTTATGGAAGGCTGGCGTGTTCTGAATAAACTCGCAAACTTGCGTATCGACCAGAATAAGTCTGGCACGACCGCCTTTCACGCCGGGAAATTTTTCCGTTTTCCAGCCTTTTTCTCTGATCCAACGGTTAACAGTTTGTTTAGCCACACCGAGGCATTCAGCCAGTTCTTCGGTGGTCATTTTATTGCGTAATCTTTTCATATTATTTGCTATCGCGAATCCCTAAGCCTTGTAACAATCCGATAATCCCTTCCCGCAGAAGCAAGGATGTAAACTGTTTTTGTTCAACTGGCGTCATCTCTTTCGCCAGTGTCACCAGCAATACTTCAAGCGGCGCATCACCAGAAAGGGCAGGCGCTTCTCCCTGACCTTCTGGACGTTCAGCATTGCGAATATATTCACGAACCTGTTCATTGACGTGAACCAGTCGGGCTTTGCCACCCTGGACGCCAGGTTTTGGTGACGTTGTCCAGCCTTCCTTGCGTACCCATTTATTAATGGTCTGGCGGCTATAGCCGGTCAGTCTGGCAAGTTCATCTGGTGTCATCCTCTCCTTGAACATAACAATTCCCTGAATGTATGTGGGTCTATTAGTAGTTCATTTTATAACACCACTTTACAGGAAACCGTGACATGAATAACTACTGAATGCGAGCGGTTTTCCAAAATTGTTCATTTGCCTGATTTTTCAGCGATTGAAACTACACGTTGCAATTTGCCGTTGACACATTCGGGCGGAATTCATATGATGCCGCCCGTCAACTCAACAAGCTTTACGTGACGGGGCTATAGCTCAGCTGGGAGAGCGCTTGCATGGCATGCAAGAGGTCAGCGGTTCGATCCCGCTTAGCTCCACCAAATTTCCAACCCTCGCTGCAAAGCGGGGGTTTTTTGTCTCTGCTTTTTGCCGCTTTTGTAATACAGTCTACGTCCGGGTTAGTGCCGCCTGGTGAAAGCATCATTGGATGAAAAATCGGCAACAGGCTGGCCCCCTGTTTGCTTCGCGATGCGAATAAACTTATTATTTGTGTGCCTGAAAACCCCGATCAGTGAGAGTAGTGTACTCATGTTTGTGGAGCATAACCTGATAAAAAATATCAAGATATTCACACTAGCGTTTACGCTCACCGTGGTACTTATTCAGCTATCCCGTTTTATTTCGCCACTTGCCATTATCCATTCCAGTTATATCTTTCTGGCGTGGATGCCACTGTGCGTAATGCTGTCAATCTTGTTTATCTTTGGCTGGCGAGGTGTCGTTCCCGTTTTATGCGGGATGTTTTGCACCAATCTGTGGAACTTTCGGTAATGACTCCAACTTATTGATAGTGTTTTATGTTCAGATAATGCCCGATGACTTTGTCATGCAGCTCCACCGATTTTGAGAACGACAGCGACTTCCGTCCCAGCCGTGCCAGGTGCTGCCTCAGATTCAGGTTATGCCGCTCAATTCGCTGCGTATATCGCTTGCTGATTACGTGCAGCTTTCCCTTCAGGCGGGATTCATACAGTGGCCAGCCATCCGTCATCCATATCACCACGTCAAAGGGTGACAGCAAGCTCATAAGACGCCCCTGCGTCGCCATAGTGCGTTCACCGAATACGTGCGCAACAACCGTCTTCCGGAGCC
>NZ_MDGW01000606.1:0-15129 GCF_001712525.1 Shigella sp. FC1661 | reverse complement strand
ACTGGCCGATAAACCGGGTCGGCGAACTGCTCCCCTGGCGCGTAGCACTGCCGACTGAATAACACATCCCCGTCAATACGGTTCTTGCTGCACGCTTACGACGCTGTCCGCGGGCATCAATAAAAACGTCAAACGAGTAGCTGTTGTCTTCCGTTTTCAGGACGGTGCGCGACTCATTAATTTCCATTTCGTAGTCTTCACCGAGGGCGAGAATATGAATGATCCCCGCTTCACGTAAGGCCAGCAGCCGACGAATAGACTCTGAAGGGATTGCCGCATAATTATCGATAAAAACCCGGGCAAGGCCTTTACTGAACCGTTTATGGTCGTGTTCATTCAGATGTGGAACAATTTCCTGTACGGCTTCATGCAGGCGCAGAATGACATAACGCCAGGGAACAGTATGTTTTTCTCGTTTATTGCGTTCGACTTCCTGGAGATTTTTTTCTGCCCAGTCAAATGGGTCGCGTTGTTTGCGCTCGGCAAACCAGGCTTGAGCAAAGGAATCGACATTCAGGCTCTCTAAGGCTATGCGTTGGCTCCAGTCTGGATCAGCAAACTTGATTTCCTCTACTATCAATTAAATACCCGATCCAAAAGGCCCTCTTCACCTTTTTGAATCTCAGCATTTAATGCCTGATCGGTGACGATGTGTAAGGGCTCGTAGGGAATAGGGCAATAGAAATCGGCTTCGGGTAAAATACCCGTGCGCGACATCAACGTAATATTTAGCTTTTCACTTGCGTTATCGCGGTTAAAAACGACGTGTTGTTTATCATCTTCAATGAACGAACCATGCTGAATAGCCACTGCCATTGCCGCATCCAGTCCGCTCAAGGATGTTCCCATAATACCCACGTTACACGCATCGACCTTTGCTTCCATCAGGCCTGACCACGGACTGGGAAAATACGTTCTGGTTGCTTCTTCTTCATCAGGCCAGACGTGACCCGTGGCAATCACCGCTAAATCAAACGTCTCGCTGGGTAAATCCTGATTTGTAGCGAGCATGACGCCAGCATTTGTAATTTGCAGATCGGTAACCTGGCATGATTCATAAACAGCCACTGCAAATTTTTGCTGTCGTGCCTGGTCTACTAATCGTAAAAATTGATCGCGGAAATATTCGCCCAGCAGAATTCGCGGTAAAAACTGACGATCGTGCAAGGTTTCTTTTTTAACGCCATAACGCTGGAGATGGCTGGCTTCTTGCTTTTGTAGCCATTCGAGATACGTACAATTAATCGGCGGTATTTCAATACTGGCAATATTTGCCAGCATCATTTTTGAGTTTTCCTCATCACTGTATGGCATCCCGACACCGGCCTCGTCAGCCTGCTCGAAGATAGAAATAGAAAGTGGAGTTTATTGCTGTAGAAGCGAGAATAAGGTGTAGATCCCCGTAGGCCCGGCACCCACAATAGCAATTTTTTTCATTGTTACTTACCTGTACGCATTCTTTCGAATTTAGTGTTATCAGATAAGTTTGGTTGAGATTTTTAGAATTTGAGAAATTTCAGACAGGGATGAAAAGGGCGCTAACCGCCCTTGATTAAATTCTGTCAGGCGAGTTTTGCCTGATTGATTTGACTCAGTGGCTCATTGACATCGAAAACTTTGGCGACAACTTCCTCAACGCCGAGATTTTTAAGTCGGGCAGTATGTTTTTCCAGATAGGCAAGGGCGCTTTTTTCATCAGTAAAAAGATAGATCCCACCGGCTTCGTGGTTCTTTTCACTTTCTGTCCATACCTTCCACAGAAAACCAGGTTCCTGATTAATCGACTCAGCAAGCGGTTTAAGCTGCTCAGCCATTGCGTCGCCAAATGGGCCATTAAAAGCAAAATGAAGTTGTAACAAAGTTGCCATAGCGATTCTCCTTCTGATAACGCATACGAAGACAGTGTAAATCTTTTAACGTATTGGATACAGAGAAGAAACAGAGGGAAAAAGGAGAAGACCAGATTAAGAAAATCTGGTGCGTCCGAGTGGACTCGAACCACCGACCCCCACCATGTCAAGGTGGTGCTCTAACCAACTGAGCTACGTACGCAGGATGGTGCGTTCAATTGGACTCGAACCAACGACCCCCACCATGTCAAGGTGGTGCTCTAACCAACTGAGCTATGAACGCAACGTTGTAGGTGACAACGGGGACGAATATTAGCGGCAGAGTGGGAAGGTGGCAAGAGGCAAAACGTAATTTTCTGCGCTATTTCGACCGTTTGCAGAGCTTTTAAGCAAATTGGCTATATTTTGTTGATTTGCAAGGGCGATTTTTATTCAGGATCGCATTTACATCTGATACAACCCAATAATTCGTGTATCAGAGTTTAAACAGAGTTGTTTGCCACCATCTCAAATCTGTCGTGGATAAATCCTCCGTAGCCTTTACACTTAGGTAGCAATAAAGGCACACAGATGCAGCAAAGGAATAAATCATGGGATCTGATGCGAAAAACTTGATGAGCGACGGGAATGTGCAAATTGTTAAGACCGGCGAGGTCATTGGCGCGACGCAACTTACTGAAGGCGAGTTGATTGTTGAAGCTGGCGGAAGAGCCGAAAATACCGTGGTCACGGGGGCTGGCTGGTTGAAAGTGGCAACCGGTGGGATCGCCAAATGCACACAGTACGGTAACAATGGCACGCTATCGGTCAGCGACGGTGCCATTGCCACAGATATTGTTCAGTCCGAGGGAGGCGCAATTAGTCTCTCTACGCTCGCTACGGTTAATGGCCGCCATCCCGAAGGTGAATTCAGCGTTGATCAGGGTTATGCCTGCGGTTTGTTGCTGGAAAATGGCGGTAACCTGCGTGTACTGGAAGGACATCGCGCGGAAAAAATCATTCTCGATCAAGAGGGCGGCCTGTTGGTTAATGGGACAACCTCAGCGGTCGTGGTAGATGAAGGTGGTGAATTGTTGGTGTATCCAGGTGGGGAAGCCAGCAATTGTGAGATTAATCAGGGCGGCGTTTTTATGCTGGCCGGGAAAGCCAGTGATACGTTGCTTGCTGGTGGCACCATGAATAATCTCGGTGGTGAAGACTCTGACACTATTGTTGAGAATGGATCCATTTATCGTCTGGGGACGGATGGCCTTCAGCTCTACAGTTCCGGTAAGACGCAAAACCTGTCCGTGAATGTGGGTGGTCGGGCTGAAGTGCATGCCGGTACGCTGGAAAATGCGGTAATACAAGGTGGAACAGTGATCCTGTTGTCACCCACCAGCGCGGACGAAAATTTTGTCGTAGAGGAAGATCGCGCACCGGTTGAACTGACCGGGAGTGTTGCATTACTGGACGGCGCTTCAATGATTATTGGCTATGGCGCAGATCTGCAACAATCAACGATTACTGTACAGCAGGGCGGTGTGTTGATTCTCGACGGCAGTACGGTAAAAGGTGACGGTGTCACTTTTATTGTTGGTAACATCAATCTGAATGGCGGAAAACTGTGGCTGATCACTGGTGCGGCAACGCATGTGCAACTGAAAGTGAAACGCCTGCGCGGAGAGGGAGCGATTTGCCTGCAAACCAGTGCGAAAGAAATCTCACCTGACTTCATCAATGTGAAAGGGGAAGTTACCGGTGATATACACGTTGAGATAACAGATGCCAGTCGGCAAACTCTGTGCAACGCTCTGAAATTACAGCCAGACGAAGACGGGATTGGCGCAACGCTCCAGCCTGCGTAAAAACACAGGCGCAACCCGTGAAGGTTGCGCCTTGTCTTTATTAGCGGGATGCTCGTTGCAGAATGATAACTGACGGCAGACGTTGCAGGAACCGCATACGCAACATCATCATAATGGCTGCCGATGTCAGGCCGATAATAAAGCCTATCCAGAAGCCTGCTGGCCCCATAGGTTCAACGACCAGATCGGTCAGTGCCAGAATATAGCCGCTTGGCAAGCCCAGCACCCAGTAAGCTGTAAAGGTGATATAGAAAATGGAACGCGTATCTTTATAACCACGCAAAATCCCACTGCCAATCACCTGGATTGAGTCAGAAATCTGATATACCGCCGCCAGCAACATCAAATGCGCAGCCAGCGTTACAACCTCGGGATTGTCGTTGTACAACAGGGCGATTTGCTCCCGGAGTGAAACCGTGAAAATGGCCGTCAGGGTTGCCATACAGACACCCACCATAAGCCCGGTCCGCGCAGCGTTTGCGCATCCAGCGTTGAGCCCTGACCCAGACGATAACCTACGCGGATAGTTACCGCTGCCGCCAGCGACATTGGAAGCACAAACATCAGTGAACTAAAGTTCAGGGCAATCTGGTGTCCTGCGACATCAACAATACCGAGCGGAGACACTAACAGAGCCACGACGGCAAACAGTGTCACTTCAAAGAATAGTGCCAGCGCAATCGGTAAACCGAGTTGAATCAGTCGTTTCATAACCGCAGGATCGGGTTTCGCGGTGCCTTTTTCGTTACGAATATCGCGCATGGAGCGGGCGCGTTTAATGTAAGAAACCATGGCAAGGAACATGACCCAATACACCGCCGCAGTAGCCACGCCACAACCAACGCCACCGAGCTCAGGCATACCGAAATGACCATAAATAAAGATATAGTTCACCGGAATGTTCACCAGCAGGCCGATAAAGCCCATTACCATACCCGGCTTGGTTTTTGCCAGACCTTCACATTGGTTACGGGCAACCTGGAAGAACAGATAGCCCGGCGCGCCCCACAACAACGCACGCAGATAACCCACGGCTTTGTCCGCCAGAGCCGGATCGATGTTTTCCATGGAGCGGATAATGTAACCTGCATTCCACAGCACCAGCATAATGAGAACGGAAACAAAACCTGCCAGCCAGAAACCTTGTCGCACCTGATGCGCAATGCGCTCACGTCGACCGGAACCATTTAATTGCGCGATAACCGGCGTTAATGCCAGCAGCAGTCCGTGACCAAAGAGGATCGCCGGAAGCCAGATAGAAGTACCGATAGCGACCGCCGCCATGTCGGTGGCACTATAGCCGCCCGCCATCACGGTATCGACAAAACCCATCGCAGTTTGGGCGATTTGCGCGAGAATCACCGGGATTGCTAATGCTAATAACAGACGCGCTTCACTGATATACTTCTGCACGTGAACACCTTTTATTTGTAGTTATATGAGAGACTAAAAAGCCGCCTGAATGGGCAGCAAAAAGAAGAAGCAGGGGAAATTCAGTCTATTGTAGCGAGGATTTATTAATTCTCCAGTGAAAAAATAGTCATTCTTACCCCTTCACTGGTAAGGGCGTTTGCCACCTGCTATTGTGCTGAACAGAATGTCTTAACTGATTTCAGGAGTTGTAAGTATGTTTACGGGGATTGTACAGGGCACCGCAAAACTGGTGTCGATTGACGAGAAACCAAATTTTCGTACGCATGTGGTGGAGTTACCCGACCACATGCTGGACGGCCTGGAAACCGGTGCTTCCGTGGCGCATAACGGTTGCTGCCTGACCGTGACGGAAATTAACGGCAACCATGTCAGTTTTGACCTGATGAAAGAAACGTTACGCATTACCAATCTTGGCGATTTAAAAGTGGGGGATTGGGTAAACGTTGAGCGTGCGGCGAAATTCAGTGATGAAATTGGCGGACACTTAATGTCAGGTCATATTATGACCACCGCTGAAGTGGCGAAAATATTAACCTCGGAAAATAATCGCCAGATCTGGTTTAAAGTCCAGGATAGTCAGTTGATGAAATATATCCTGTACAAAGGATTTATTGGCATCGACGGTATTAGCCTGACCGTCGGCGAAGTCACGCCAACGCGTTTTTGCGTCCATTTAATTCCGGAAACTCTGGAACGCACGACTCTTGGGAAGAAAAAACTCGGCGCACGCGTCAACATTGAAATTGATCCACAAACTCAGGCAGTGGTAGATACGGTAGAACGTGTGCTGGCGGCACGAGAAAATGCCATGAATCAACCAGGTACAGAAGCCTGATCTGAAATCGCCCCCGGAGAGGGGGCGATAGAATAGCCTTTAGCGAGCGACTCGAAGGCCGTTTTCAACACCGCGTGAGAACACGACCTGCCAGAGCTGAATATCACGGGCGCGGAAAGCACCTGCGCAGGCATTCAGATAATAGGTAAACATCCGTTTAAAGCGTTCACTGTAGTTATCCGCAATTTCTGGCCATGCGGCGAGGAATCGTTCATACCACGCCATCAACGTAGTATCGTAATCAGCACCGAAGTTATGCCAGTCTTCCATCACAAAGTGGGGTTCGCTGGACTGAGCAATCTGGCGTACAGAGGGCAGGCAACCGTTCGGAAAAATATATTTATTAATCCAGGGATCAACATTCAGATCGGTTTTTTTCGAACCGATAGTATGGAGCAGGAATATGCCTTCCGGTTTCAAATTACGATCCACCACCGCAAAATAGGTATCGTAATTTTTCGGTCCGACGTGCTCGAACATCCCCACAGAAACAATACGATCAAACTGGTCGTTCAGGTCACGATAATCTTGCAGCAAAATGGTGACATCCAGGCCTTCACAGCGTTCCTGAGCCATTTTTTGCTGTTCGGCAGAAATGGTGACGCCCACCATGCTTACGTCATAATTAGATGCCATGTAGTGTGCCAGTCCGCCCCAGCCGCAGCCAATATCCAGTACGCGCATCCCTGGTTTTAACTGCAATTTTTCACAAATCATTTTGAGCTTCGCCTGCTGGGCAGATTCCAGATTATCGGCATCTTTCCAGTAAGCGCAGGAATATTGCATGAAGGGATCAAGCATGCGGCTGAACAAGTCATTACCCAAATCGTAATGCTCTTTGCCGACTATCCAGGCACGTTTTTTACTCTGCAGATTGAAGAGACGAGCGCCGGCAATACGCAGCGTGTCTTTGAAATGATGGGGGAGTTGGTTCTCGAGACCTGCGCGTAAGACTTTGCTAAAAAACATATCCAGTCGGTCACATTCCCACCAGCCATCCATATAACTTTCGCCTAACCCCAAAGAGCCTTCTTGCAGAACGCGTTTAAAAAAATCGGGGTTTTTCACACGAATATCCGCCGGGGCAGAACCGTTAATGGCTATACCGGCACGGCTAAGTAATTCGTTGGCGATACGGTACCAGTTGTCATCCGGTACGCTGACTTCTTCTATACACGATGAACTCATAGTTTCTCCATCACTGGTCGGTGATCAGAACCTTAAAACAGCGTAGACGCTTTTTGGGCTTTGTGAGAAATCTCGCAGAAAAAACCGCGAGTCTATAATCCGACGTAGAACAGAGGGAAAGGAGGAACCCTTGCCGAAATGACCATCCATAGTGAGTCGGGAACGATCCTGTCCCCGTAAAAACATAATATTTATCGTAGCTTTAACAACTCGAAATTAGTATAGGCCGCTAATTTCAATCATACAACAAAATTTTGTTAGCAGCCTAAGTATAAGTATATCGATATAGATCAGTGTGATTCGCTATGAGCGACTTCGGCATTGCCATGATTCTGGCAGCCAGCTTCTTCACAACGTTGCATCATGTAACCCAGCGCGACCAGCACTACTGTTGATAACATCACGCTGGTGGTGGTGAGCAATGGCGTGCTGATACTAATAAGCCAGGAAACTACCAGACTTGCGAGGAAGCACAGACCCAGTTGTAGAGTGTTCTGCAACGCTGCGGCGCGACCAGTTGCGTGTGGGAAGGGACGCAGCGCCTGGGCGACAACAATAGGGTAGATCGCGCCATTGGCAATCGCCATCACACAGAATGGGATCAGGATTTCGACCAGCGACACATGGCTAATGAAGCCCGCAGTCCAGGTCGCAATGACGCTGACAGCAAACAGCACCAGCAACCACGGTAATAACTGCTTGCCTTGCCATTTCTGCAGCGCGGCGCGACAGCCATAACCACCAATCAGAAACGCGATAGTTTGCGGGACATAACTTAAACCAATAACTGCCGGGCTGTAGCCCATTTCACTAAGGATGAACGGTGAACCGGTCAGCCATGCAAAAAAACTGGCTGAACAGGCCGCGTATATCAGCACGTTGCCGCGATAGGTTTTAGAACGTAGCAGGTCGGTAAAGGTCAGACCATCCTGACTATTGTTACCGGCCTTCGTCGTGGGTTTGAGCCAGAAAATAGGCAGAATCAGCACCACGGTAATGGCAAACAGGGTGGCGAAAATCGCCTGCCAGGAAAAATGGACCAGCAGCCAGCTTCCTAACAGAGGAGCCAGGGCCGGAGATAGACCCACCAGCGGCATGATGGTCGCAAAAATTCGGTTAACTTTCTGTGAAGGATAATAATCCGTCACTAACGCTTGCCAGATAACCGCCGCGGCGCAGACACCCACAGCCTGTACAAAACGCAATACCAGCAGCGTAGCGGCGTTTTCTACCCACAGCATCCCCAGACTACCTAACGCAAAAATTGTCAGGCCGATTAATAACACCGGTTTACGACCATAACGGTCGGAGAGTGGCCCCCACAGAAGCTGGGCTGCGGCAAAACCGGCAAGGAACAGACTAAGGCTGGCACTGACAGCAGACGCAGGCGTTTGCAGGTCGGCCTGTATGGCGGCGAAAGCAGGCAGATACATATCGGTTGCCAGAAAACCGAGTACGCTCAAACCCGCCAGCCAGACTAAAAATCTTTTCCCAGGTTGCATGTATATTCTCTAAATCTCTCAATTAAACACCGCCGCAAAGTGTAGGGAGTGAAATTAGTGTTGTGAAACGGTAATATTTGATGACTGATTTCAAAAATTTTGCAGGCAGACTATGTGGTCAGAATATTCACTCGAAGTTGTTGATGCGGTAGCGCGTAATGGTAGTTTTAGCGCTGCGGCACAGGAGCTGCATCGCGTTCCTTCTGCGGTCAGCTATACCGTGCGTCAGCTGGAAGAGTGGCTGGCGGTGCCGCTCTTTGAACGACGGCACCGTGATGTGGAGCTGACCGCTGCTGGAGCGTGGTTTCTCAAAGAAGGGCGCTCTGTTGTCAAAAAAATGCAGATCACCCGCCAGCAATGTCAGCAGATAGCGAACGGCTGGCGCGGTCAGTTAGCTATCGCAGTGGATAATATTGTCAGGCCAGAACGTACACGGCAGATGATCGTTGATTTTTATCGCCATTTTGATGATGTCGAACTTCTTGTCTTTCAGGAAGTGTTCAACGGTGTCTGGGATGCGCTTTCCGACGGGCGCGTGGAACTGGCGATTGGCGCAACACGCGCGATTCCGGTAGGCGGTCGTTATGCCTTCCGGGATATGGGGATGCTAAGCTGGAGTTGCGTTGTTGCCAGCCACCACCCGCTGGCGTTGATGGATGGCCCATTCAGCGATGATACGTTGCGCAACTGGCCGTCGTTGGTGCGCGAAGACACCTCGCGAACGCTACCTAAACGTATTACCTGGTTGCTGGATAACCAAAAAAGAGTTGTCGTGCCTGACTGGGAATCATCGGCAACCTGTATCTCGGCAGGATTATGCATAGGGATGGTGCCAACACATTTCGCCAAACCGTGGCTTAATGAGGGGAAGTGGGTAGCACTTGAATTGGAAAACCCCTTCCCGGATTCGGCATGTTGTCTGACATGGCAGCAAAATGATATGTCGCCTGCGTTAACCTGGCTGCTTGAGTATCTCGGCGATAGTGAGACGCTGAATAAGGAGTGGCTGCGGGAGCCGGAAGAGACTCCCGCAACGGGTGATTAACGACGATAGTCGCGGAACGGGCCGTCAGCCACGGAGCGGCGTTCAATCAAGCGCGGATGCACTTCAATGGACTGCGGTTCTTCACGTTTGTTGACGATACGATCCAACAGCATGTTGAACGCTGTTTCACCCAGCGAATCTTTTGGCTGGTGGATCGTGGTCAGCGCCGGCGTAAAATAGCGGGCGTTGCGCACGTTATCATAACCGATCAGCGAAACATCCTGCGGGACGCGCAGACCCATTTCATCAGCAGCACAAAGTGCGCCCATTGCCATGATATCGCCACCACAGAAGACGGCAGTAGGGCGATGCGGCTGCGACAGTATTTGCTGCATGGCGCGATAACCAGATTCGGGTTCAAAGTCACCCTGAACAATCCAGCTTTCCGGCACCTTGATCATCGCTTCTTCCATCGCCTTCATAAAACCGGCAAGGCGGCCTGCGCCGGTGTTACGTTCCAGCGGGCCGGGGATGACGCCGATTTCGCGGTGACCGCGTTCAATCAGATAACGCCCGGCCATGTAGCCGCCTTCGAACGCGTTATCAATGACCGCATCGGTGAAGTCAGCTTTTGCTTCACCCCAGTCCATCACCACCATTGGGATATGGCGATACTCTTCCAGCATCGCCAGCAACGGCTCTGGGTACTCAGAACACATCACCAGCAGACCATCGACGCGTTTTTGCGCCATCATCGACAGATAAGCCCGCTGTTTCTCAAGATTGTTCCACGCATTACCCAGAATCAGGGTGTAACCTTTCTGGAAGCAATTTTTTTCAACCGCTTCAATGATCTCGGCAAAATAGGCCGCTTCGCTGCTGGTCGCCAGCAAACCGATAGACTTGGTGTGGTTAACCTTCAGGCTACGCGCCACCGCGCTAGGGGAGTAGTGTAATTCTTTAATCGCTGCCCACACGGCGTTGCGCGTTTCTTCAGCGACGAAACGTGTTTTGTTGATTACGTGTGACACAGTTGTAGTGGAAACGTTTGCTCGTTTCGCTACATCTTTTATTGTTGCCATTCCATTTCACTCCAGACCCTAACTTCAGCTCCTGCAAAATCGCAAGGTAAACGTTTGCCTTTACACACCTTACGCACAACAAAAGTGTTGCGGTACGCCGGAAAAACGACACGGAGCGTCAGGAAGGGGTCAATGGCCAGTACGCAAATAGTGTAAGCGTGGAATTTTGGCCGATCTTGACGAAAAGGGGAAGTGGTAAAAACACTTATCATTATAAATGACGGGAGATTTTTTCATCACAGTGTGTAAAAATGCGTAATATCACTATTTGTGTGGTAATAAAAAAGGAGAAAACTTGATGAGCACCGACCTTAAATTTTCACTGGTAACAACGATTATCGTCCTCGGTTTGATCGTGGCCGTGGGTTTGACTGCCGCGCTGCACTGATTTCCTCTCGAGGGAGCGCGTTCTCCCTCGCATCTCCTTCCTGTTTGTTAGCAAAATGGCAAAAGTGTTTTCTCTTTTTGTTATTTTCATTTTTTTGTGATTGCTGTCATGCTTTCGCCACTTTAATGAATATCGCGTAATGACGCGAAGAGGTGGAAATAAGGCATGAAAATTAACTATCCGTTGCTGGCGCTGGCGATTGGCGCGTTTGGTATCGGGACAACGGAGTTCTCGCCAATGGGCTTGTTGCCCGTCATTGCGCGCGGTGTGGATGTCTCGATTCCCGCTGCCGGAATGTTAATCAGTGCCTATGCAGTTGGCGTAATGGTTGGCGCGCCGCTGATGACGCTTCTACTTTCTCATCGTGCCCGCCGCAGTGCGTTGATTTTCCTGATGGCAATTTTCACGCTCGGCAACGTACTTTCCGCCATCGCGCCGGATTATATGACCCTGATGCTTTCACGCATTTTGACCAGCCTGAATCACGGAGCATTTTTTGGTTTGGGTTCAGTCGTGGCCGCAAGCGTGGAGCCAAAACATAAACAGGCCAGCGCAGTTGCCACTATGTTTATGGGGTTAACCCTGGCAAATATCGGTGGCGTGCCGGCGGCGACCTGGTTGGGTGAAACCATCGGCTGGCGGATGTCATTTCTGGCAACGGCGGGGCTGGGAGTGATTTCAATGGTAAGTCTGTTCTTCTCATTACCTAAAGGTGGTGCAGGGGCACGACCTGAAGTGAAAAAAGAGCTGGCGGTATTAATGCGTCCGCAGGTGCTGTCTGCATTGCTGACGACGGTACTGGGAGCTGGTGCAATGTTTACTCTCTACACCTATATCTATCCGGTACTGCAAAGTATTACCCACGCAACACCGGTGTTCGTCACGGCAATGCTGGTGCTGATTGGTGTCGGATTCTCTATCGGTAACTATCCCGGCGGCAAACTGGCAGATCGTTCAGTTAACGGCACGTTGAAAGGCTTTTTGTTGTTGTTGATGGTGATTATGCTGGCAATCCCGTTCCTGGCCCGCAATGAGTTCGGCGCAGCTATTAGCATGGTGGTGTGGGGCGCAGCAACCTTTGCGGTCGTACCGCCGTTACAGATGCGCGTGATGCGTGTCGCCAGTGAAGCGCCAGGTCTGTCTTCATCAGTCAATATTGGTGCCTTTAATCTTGGAAATGCGCTGGGAGCAGCTGCTGGTGGTGCGGTAATTTCCGCTGGGCTGGGATACAGCTTTGTGCCGGTGATGGGAGCGATTGTCGCGGGACTGGCATTATTGCTGGTGTTTATGTCAGCCAGAAAACAACCTGAAACAGTTTGCGTTGCTAACAGCTAATTAAACAAAAACGCAGAAGGATAACCTTCTGCGTTACAGTTGCTGACAACGTGCGATTTATCTTGCCGAATGCGCTGTTAACGCCTCATCCGCGTTGGCATGGTAAACGAAGCGCATCAGGCAATGCTGCATTTGCCATCAGTTATTATGCAGCGAGATTTTTCGCTACGAATTCCCAGTTCACCAGCGCCCAGAAGTGCTCCAGATAGCCAGGACGTGCATTGCGATAGTCGATGTAATAAGCGTGTTCCCAGACATCAACGGTCAGCAGCGGAGTCGCATCGGTGGTCAGCGGAGTACCCGCGTTAGAGGTTGAAACGATAGCCAGTTTGCCATCGCTGTTTTTCACCAGCCAGGTCCAGCCAGAACCAAAGTTTTTGATCGCTGCATCAGTAAACTGCGCTTTGAAATCGGCAAAGCTGCCAAAAGATGCGGCGATAGCTTCAGCGACTTTTCCAGTCGGTTCGCCACCGGCGTTCGGTGCCAGGCAGTTCCAGTAGAAAGTATGGTTCCAGACCTGAGCTGCGTTGTTGAATACGCCACCTTCAGAGCTGCGAATAATCTCTTCCAGTGATTTACCTTCAAACGCGGTACCTTTAATCAGGTTGTTCAGGTTAGTGACATAAGTCTGATGATGCTTGCCGTAGTGATACTCGATAGTTTCCGCAGAAATGTGCGGTGCCAGAGCATCTTTAGCATATGGTAGTGCAGGTAATTCGAATGACATTGCTACTCTCCTTTATTATTAATTTGCATACGTACAATAGCCTTATTGTGCGTATGGATAGGGTAGCAAATTAAAAGGTGAGACAAAAGATGAACTTACCCTGTTGCCGTAACAACAGGGTAAAGTTTTAGCGAAGTGTTTTTGGGGTCATTACCCGACGAGCGCCAACATAGTGGCGCTGCCAGTAGTCTTCACTGAGAGAAGTGATTTGAATTTCCTGACCTGTGCGCGGTGACTGAATAAATTTGCCGTTGCCGACATACACGCCGACATGATCGGCTGTGCCGCGTCCCTGAGTACGGAAAAAGACCAGGTCGCCGTTTTTCAGTTCACTACGTTCGATTGGCGCTGCATCACGCAGGTGATACATTTCATTCGCCGTACGCGGAATACGAATTTTCACCAAATCTTTATAAGCGTAATAAACCAGGCCGCTGCAATCAAAACCGGTACGCGGTGAGCTGCCACCCCAACGATATGGCTTACCAATTTGCTGCATCAGTTTATTCATTGCCACTTTCGTAGCTTTTTGCACCTTCGCTTTGTGCGCGTCGGCAAGAGTTCCTGACGCGGCATTTTTGACTTTCACACAATGCGATTTATAGCCCTTACGTTTGGTACACTTTTCGGTAAAGCTGGCTGAGGCCGTTTTATTGACGGCGTGTTTGCTGCGAGTTTTGGCGTTTTTAGAAGCGGTAATGGAAGATTTTTTAACGGAAGAAGCGGTTTTGCTTTTGGTCGTACTTTTACTGGCGGCTTTTTTCGCTGTTTTCTGGGTCTTTTTGGTGGTTGCCGTGCTTTTCTTTTTATCTGCTTTTTTGGTGATATGAGTGGTAGCAGAACTCTCCCTGGCTTGCTTTGAAGCATGGGCCATAGGCGTTAAAGGCAGGGTGGTAAAAAGTAAAGCACAGAGCGTGATCGAAATACGGTTTATCCGCGCCACTGAGCGTCCCTCTGTTAAGGCAGGTCTATCATGCCTGCGTCTGATTTACAAAACTTGATGATTCTAATGCATAGAAGAAGAGAAAGTTAATAGCTTTTATTGTTAAAAAATACGTTTCGTTGGCGAGCGCAAAAAAATGCAGCAGTGAAAGCTAAAAATGGTTATAAATACGCCAGTTTGCCGGCATCAGAGAAGAAACGAATATTTGAAATGCAACAAATAGAGCAAAGGGATAAAATAGCAAAAGCGTGATGAAAATGTTATTTTCCGATGCCGCACTGACCCGCTACAATGTCAGATTACTGCCGTAAAGAAGTTTGAGGAAGCAAGACAATGAGCACCACTATCGAAAAAATCCAACGCCAGATTGCTGAAAACCCGATCCTGCTGTACATGAAAGGTTCACCGAAACTGCCGAGCTGCGGTTTCTCTGCCCAGGCAGTCCAGGCGCTTGCCGCATGTGGCGAACGTTTTGCCTATGTTGATATTCTGCAGAATCCGGACATTCGTGCGGAACTGCCGAAATATGCTAACTGGCCGACCTTCCCGCAACTGTGGGTTGACGGCGAGCTGGTCGGCGGTTGTGATATCGTGATCGAAATGTATCAGCGTGGCGAACTGCAGCAGCTGATCAAAGAAACTGCCGCTAAATACAAGTCTGAAGAGCCGGACGCGGAATAATCCGTCCTGCAATACTGACGGATGCGAACGGGCATCCGTCAGTCCTTTCTCTATCCCCAATCCAGCCCTTGTGGCGAACTTGAAAATCCCGCCTCACGCAGCAGCGTAAACATCGGCGTTTGCCGGACCGGTAGATCATTCACTTCTGTTAGCGTAAAGCGCAGCCGTGGTTCGCGACGCAGTGCGGTAGTCAGCGCGTGGAAAACCTCTGGGGCGAGTAATTCCTCTTTTTGTAAGGCAGTATGACTTTCCGTGAGACAGATGCTGGCCAACGTGGGATATTTAACGCGGGTTAACATCGTTGTCAGAGCCGCATGGGTGAGCTGTTGCTA
>NZ_MDGW01000605.1:0-15210 GCF_001712525.1 Shigella sp. FC1661 | reverse complement strand
AGTTCATTTTCCATCGTTTTCTTGCCGAGCAGGCGCTGGAGTTCTTTAATCTGCTTCATGGCGGCAGCAAGTTCAGAGGCAGGAACAACCTGTTCTCCGGCGGCCACAGCAGTAAGACTTCCTTCCTGGTATTGCTTACGCCAGAGAAATAACTGGCTGGCTGCTACACCATGTTGCCGGGCAACGAGGGAGACCGTCATCCCCGGTTCAAAGCTCTGCTGAACAATTGCGATCTTTTCCTGTGTGGTACGCCGTCTGCGTTTCTCCGGCCCTAAGACATCAATCATCTGTACTCCAATGACTAGTCTAAAAACTAGTATTAAGACTATCACTTATTTAAGTGATACTGGTTGTCTGGAGATTCAGGGGGCCAGTCTACGTACTCTGTCAGGAAAATTGACGCAGTGGAGTAGCAAAAATGCAAGCGCGAGTGAAGTGGGTCGAAGGGTTAACTTTTCTGGGCGAATCCGCCTCTGGTCATCAGATTTTAATGGACGGCAACTCAGGCGATAAAGCACCAAGTCCGATGGAAATGGTGTTGATGGCGGCGGGGGGTTGCAGTGCCATCGATGTGGTTTCGATCCTGCAAAAAGGGCGTCAGGATGTGGTCGATTGTGAAGTAAAATTGACCTCTGAACGCCGCGAAGAGGCACCACGCCTGTTTACGCACATTAATCTGCATTTTATCGTCACCGGTCGCGACCTGAAAGACGCAGCGGTTGCGCGTGCGGTTGATCTCTCTGCCGAGAAATATTGTTCAGTGGCGTTGATGCTGGAAAAAGCGGTGAATATTACTCACTCGTATGAAGTGGTTGCCGCGTGATTTAACTATCCCGTTGTGAAGCCGGATAGTATTTTATCCGGCGTAATAGCAGAGTTACTCGATTTTCTTTCCTTCCATCAATCGTTGCACCAGCGGCAGCATAATTAATTCCATTGCCAGACCCATTTTGCCGCCCGGTACCACTAACGTATTGATGTGGGAAATGAATGAGCCTTGCAACATCGCCAGCAGCCAGGGGAAATCGATCCCTTCCAGATTACGAAAATGGATCACCACAAAGCTTTCATCCAGCGACGGGATACCTTTTGCCGCGAACGGGTTTGAAGTGTCGACGGTGGGAACGCGCTGGAAGTTAAGATGGGTGCGGGAAAACTGCGGTGTGATGTAGTTGATATAGTCTTCCATTGAACGCACTACTGAGTCCATCACTGCTTCTCGTGAGTGCCCGCGCTCGCTGGTGTCGCGGATCAGTTTTTGAATCCACTCAAGGTTAACGATAGGCACTACGCCGACCAGTAAGTCCACATGCTGCGCAACGTTATGCTGTGGCGTGACTACGCCGCCGTGTAAACCTTCATAAAACAGTACATCAGTGGGTTCTGGTAAAGGTTGCCAGGGGGTGAATGTTCCCGGTACCTGATTCCACGGTACGGCTTCGTCGTAGGTATGCAGATATTTGCGAGATTTCCCTTTGCCGCTCTGACCGTATTCAATGAAGGTTTGTTCCAGCAGGCCGAAGTCGTTCGCTTCGGGGCCGAAGTAGCTGATATGCCGCCCGGCGTCGCGCGCTTTGCGGATCGCCATGTCCATTTCCGGGCGGGTGTAACGGTGAACACTGTCGCCTTCCACCTCAGCTGCATGCAGATTTAACTGCGCGAATATTTTACGAAACGCGAGGCTGGTGGTGGTGGTCCCCGCGCCGCTGGATCCTGTTACCGCAATGACCGGATGTTTGGCAGACATAGTAACTCCATGACTTAGCTATCATTATTATCTCGTCCGCCGACGGTTGCAGGTTATTCGCGAAACTGACTGCGCGGCATAATATTGACCGTTTCGTGCAGCTCCGACCATACCAGCACCGCTTCTCCGCACTGTAGCTGGCGTTTGACGTCGGCGACTTTCTGTTCAAGTGTACGCTCATGTTCACCATAATCGGTGCCTTCACGTAACACAAAGCTTTCAATTAAATTTTCCAGCGTTTCGGGGGAGAGGTCTTGCCACGGAATCAACATGATTTCGCCTCCAGATACGTTGTTAACCAGTCAGGAATGCGTGACTCCAGCCACATTTGCGGATGAAGTAATGTACCGCCAATAAAGCCAACATGACCGCCATGTTCAGTCAGTTGATACTCCACCTGCGAGGGGAGACTTTCCGGTTTCGGGATCACCTGATGATCCATAAACGGATCGTCTTTGGCGTGAATAATCAGCGTCGGTTTGGCGATCCGGTTCAGCATCGGCATGGCGCTACACTGACGATAATAGTCGATAGCGTCGGCGTAGCCGTGAATTCTGGCGGTGATTAGATCGTCAAATTCACGGATGCGACGTACCGATTTTAACTGCGCGAGATTAATCGGCAGCGTTCCGGGGTAGGCTGCCAGCTTGCGCGCGGCATTGGCTTTTAACAGGTTCAGCAAGTAACGCTGATAAACGCGGGAAAAGCCCTTTTCCATATGATAGCTACAGGCTTCCAGCATAAACGGCGCAGAGACAATCACCGCCGCATCAACCGGGAGATCATTGCCTTCCTTTGCCAGCAAACAGGCCAGCATATTACCGCCGAGCGAATAGCCGACGGCAGCCGTTGGCGCATGACCAAATTCGCGTTGCAGCCAGCGTAAAAACCAACTGGCGTCTTCGGTTTCGCCCGAATGGTAAATGCGGTGCATACGGTTTGGTTCACCGCTGCATCCGCGAAAATGCATCACCACGCCCAGCCAGCCGCGCTTTTGCGCCGCCTCAACCAGACCGTGGGCGTAAGGGCTATTGAGACTGCTTCCAGCCCGTGAAATATCACTAAACGCGGTTTATGCCGAGCCTGTGCAGGGGCTTCACTCCACGCGAGATCGACAAAATCGCCGTCGGGCAACTCCAGCCGCTGCCAGTACGGGGTGAATTTCACCTGACGACGAAACAAACGCGGCAGCATAGTTTGTAGATGACAATTGCTAAAGCCGCGCATAGGGGTGAATTCAGCACTGCTGCTGAATTCATTGGCATCGGTCGTCGTTATCTGCGCCATCAGTTGCTTTGGCCTTCCAGCAGCATCTGCTCAAGCTGCTCCTGGGCTTCCAGCCACGCCATTTCGCACTCTTCCAGGCCGGATTTGGCGCTGGCTTGCTGTTGCAGGCAGGCGGTCAACTCCGCTTTACGGCTCTGGTCATACAGTTCGCTGTCGCCGAGTTTCTCTTCCGCCTGCGCCAGTTGCGCGTTCAGCTTCTCCATCTCTTTTTCCAGACGGGCAATCTCTTTACGCAGCGGCTGGGTTTGCGCACGCAGCTCCGCTTCCCGACGCTTCTGATCTTTACGTGCCTGGGCGCTGTTCGCGTTCTCTTTTGGCGCTTCGTCGGTCTGGTTTTCCTGCTTTTGTACGTCGCTCAACCACTGTTGATAATCTTCCAGATCGCCGTCGAACGGTTCGACTTTACGATCGTGAACCAGGTAGAGATCGTCAGTGGTGGAACGCAGCAAATGACGGTCGTGCGAAACGACAACCAGCGCGCCTTCAAACTCGATTAATGCTTCGGTGAGTGCCTGACGCATGTCGAGGTCAAGGTGGTTAGTCGGTTCGTCGAGCAGCAGCAGATTCGGACGCTGCCAGACAATTAATGCCAGCACCAGGCGGGCTTTTTCCCCACCGGAGAAGCGGCGCGTTTCTTCGGTTACTTTATCGCCCTGGAAACCAAAGCCGCCGAGGTAGTCACGCAGTTTTTGTTCCAGCTCCTGCGGCGCTAAACGTGCCAGATGTTGAATAGGTGATTCGTCGGCGCGCAGGTATTCAAGTTGATGCTGGGCGAAGTAGCCGAGCTTGATCCCTTTCGCCAGACCAATTTCACCGCTGACTGGCGCAAGTTCACCGGCTAACAGTTTGATTAATGTCGATTTACCCGCGCCGTTGCGGCCTAACAGACCAATGCGCGAGCCGGGCACCAGGTTCAGTTTAATCGAGTCGAGAATAATGCGATCGCCATAGCCCGCGCTGACTTTTTCCATCTTCAGTAACGGATTTGGCAGGCTTTCCGGCGCGCGGAAGCTAAAGCGGAACGGGTTGTCGACGTGCGCGGGGGCAATCAGCTCCATACGCTCAAGCATCTTAATGCGGCTCTGGGCTTGCTTCGCTTTGGTGGCTTTGGCACGGAAACGGTCGATATAACTTTGCAGATGTGCCACGCGTTCCTGCTGGCTTTCATACATCGCTTGTTGCTGCGCCAGACGGGTGGCGCGCTGTACTTCAAACGAACTGTAGTTGCCGGTGTACTCGAACATGCTTTGTTGTTCGATATGAATAATTTTATCAACGATCGGATCGAGGAAGTCGCGGTCGTGAGAGATCAGGATCAGCGTGCCTTGATAGCTCTTCAACCATTTTTCCAGCCAGATAACGGCATCGAGATCGAGGTGGTTAGTCGGTTCGTCGAGCAGCAGCAAGTCTGAACGGCAAATCAGCGCCTGGGCAAGGTTAAGACGCATACGCCAGCCACCGGAGAAATCACTTACCGGGCGCTCCAGTTGTTCATTGCTGAAACCGAGGCCGTGCAGCAGGCTGGCGGCACGGGAGCGAATACTCCATGCGTCAATAGCATCCAGCTTGCCATGAATGGTCGCAATGGCGTGCCCGTCGTTACGTTCGTTGGCGTCGTGCAGCTGCGCTTCCAGTTGACGATATTCACGGTCGCCGTCAATGACATATTCCAGCGCCGCTTGCGATAACGCCGGCGTTTCCTGATTCACCCACGCCAGTTGCCAGCTTCCCGGAAAGGTGTAGCTGCCGCCGTCGGCGCTGATTTCATTTTTCAGCAATGCCAGCAGGGTAGATTTACCACAGCCGTTTTTACCCACCAGGCCGACTTTCTGCCCAGGGTTGATGGTGGCGGTGGCATTATCCAGCAGGACGCGCACGCCGCGACGAATTTGTAACGAGGAGAAAACAATCATAAGGCGCCGTATGTTCAGACTATGTTAACTTATCATTATGATAATGTATGGGCGAGCTGCCGCACCGGGCGCAATGGTAGCCCAAAACAGCGACTATACACAAAAACCATACCGGGAGGGGGATGATGTCTCAGCCAGCGAAAGTTTTGCTGCTGTATGCCCATCCGGAATCTCAGGACTCGGTGGCAAACCGGGTACTGCTTAAACCGGCCACGCAGCTCAGCAATGTTACCGTGCACGACCTTTACGCGCACTATCCCGATTTTTTTATTGATATCCCCCGTGAGCAGGCATTACTGCGCGAGCACGAGGTGATTGTCTTTCAGCATCCTCTTTATACCTATAGCTGCCCGGCGCTACTGAAAGAGTGGCTGGACCGGGTATTAAGTCGTGGTTTTGCCAGCGGGCCGGGAGGAAACCAACTGGCGGGAAAGTACTGGCGTAACGTGATTACCACCGGCGAGCCGGAAAGTGCTTACCGTTATGACGCGCTGAATCGCTACCCGATGAGCGATGTGCTGCGCCCCTTTGAACTGGCGGCGGGCATGTGCCGGATGCATTGGTTAAGTCCCATCATTATTTACTGGGCGAGACGGCAAAGCGCAAAGGAGCTGGCGAACCACGCCAGAGCCTACGGTGACTGGCTGGCAAATCCGCTGTCTCCAGGAGGCCGCTGATGGAAGGTTCCGATTTTTTACTCGCAGGAGTGCTGTTTCTCTTCGCGGCGGTGGCTGCGGTGCCGTTGGCATCGCGGCTGGGGATTGGCGCTGTGTTGGGATATTTGCTGGCAGGGATTGCAATTGGCCCGTGGGGGCTGGGGTTTATTAGCGACGTCGATGAGATCCTCCACTTTTCGGAACTCGGCGTGGTATTCCTGATGTTTATCATCGGTCTTGAGTTGAATCCCTCCAAACTTTGGCAACTGCGGCGTTCGATTTTTGGCGTAGGCGCGGCACAGGTGCTGTTAAGCGCGGCGTTGCTGGCGGGATTATTGATGCTGACGGATTTCGCCTGGCAGGCGGCGGTGGTCGGTGGCATTGGCCTTGCGATGTCTTCAACTGCAATGGCGTTGCAATTGATGCGTGAGAAAGGGATGAATCGCAGCGAATCCGGCCAGCTCGGGTTTTCGGTTCTGCTGTTTCAGGATCTGGCAGTGATCCCAGCACTGGCGTTAGTGCCGTTGTTGGCGGGGTCGGCAGACGAACATTTCGACTGGATGAAGATCGGCATGAAGGTGCTGGCGTTTGTCGGCATGCTGATTGGTGGGCGCTATTTACTGCGTCCGGTATTCCGCTTTATTGCAGCTTCTGGCGTGCGGGAAGTGTTCACCGCCGCGACGCTGCTGCTGGTGTTGGGTTCCGCATTGTTTATGGATGCGCTGGGGCTGTCGATGGCGCTCGGTACATTTATTGCGGGCGTGCTGCTGGCGGAAAGTGAATATCGCCATGAACTGGAAACGGCTATCGATCCCTTCAAAGGCTTGCTGCTCGGTTTGTTCTTTATCTCTGTCGGCATGTCGCTCAACCTCGGGGTGCTTTATATCCATCTGTTGTGGGTAGTGATAAGCGTGGTTGTGCTGGTGGCGGTGAAAATTCTCGTGCTGTATCTGCTGGCGCGATTGTATGGCGTGCGTAGCTCAGAGCGGATGCAGTTTGCTGGCGTGTTGAGTCAGGGCGGTGAGTTTGCCTTTGTCCTCTTTTCTACCGCTTCTTCACAACGTTTATTCCAGGGCGACCAGATGGCGCTGTTGCTGGTGACGGTGACGCTTTCCATGATGACCACGCCGTTGCTGATGAAGCTGGTGGATAAATGGTTATCCCGCCAGTTTAACGGACCGGAAGAAGAAGACGAAAAACCGTGGGTCAACGATGATAAACCCCAGGTCATTGTCGTGGGCTTCGGGCGTTTTGGTCAGGTGATTGGTCGTTTGCTGATGGCAAATAAAATGCGCATTACCGTGCTGGAGCGGGATATCAGCGCCGTTAACCTGATGCGTAAATATGGCTACAAAGTTTATTACGGCGACGCCACGCAGGTCGATCTATTACGTTCTGCGGGTGCAGAGGCCGCTGAGTCTATCGTCATTACCTGTAACGAGCCGGAAGACACCATGAAGCTGGTGGAAATATGCCAGCAGCACTTTCCGCATTTGCATATTCTTGCGCGAGCGCGCGGACGTGTGGAAGCGCATGAGTTATTACAGGCAGGGGTGACGCAGTTTTCCCGTGAAACATTCTCCAGTGCGTTAGAGCTGGGGCGCAAGACTTTGGTCACGCTTGGGATGCATCCGCATCAGGCGCAGCGGGCGCAACTGCATTTTCGCCGCCTGGATATGCGGATGCTGCGAGAGCTCATCCCAATGCATGCCGATACTGTACAAATTTCTCGCGCCAGGGAAGCCCGACGCGAACTGGAAGAGATTTTCCAGCGTGAAATGCAACAAGAACGACGCCAGCTGGACGGCTGGGATGAATTTGAGTAGAGGGTAAAGATGGCAATCCGAAAACGTTTTATTGCGGGCGCAAAATGCCCGGCCTGTCAGGCACAGGATTCAATGGCGATGTGGCGCGAAAATAATATTGATATTGTTGAATGCGTTAAGTGCGGACATCAGATGCGAGAAGCAGACAAAGAAGCCCGCGATCACGTTCGCAAAGATGAGCAAGTGATCGGGATTTTTCATCCGGACTAGCGATATGCGCCGAGTTTTTTTAAGCTAGTGAGTACACGGCTGCAGAATTCCGCTACAATCTGCGCCACTATTCTTCCCATGCTCAGGAGATATCATGAAAGTAGCAAAAGACCTGGTGGTCAGCCTGGCCTATCAGGTACGTACAGAAGACGGTGTGTTGGTTGATGAGTCTCCGGTGAGTGCGCCGCTGGACTACCTGCATGGTCACGGTTCCCTGATCTCTGGCCTGGAAACGGCGCTGGAAGGTCATGAAGTTGGCGACAAATTTGATGTCGCTGTTGGCGCGAACGACGCTTACGGTCAGTACGACGAAAACCTGGTGCAACGTGTTCCTAAAGACGTATTTATGGGCGTTGATGAACTGCAGGTAGGTATGCGTTTCCTGGCTGAAACCGACCAGGGTCCGGTACCGGTTGAAATCACTGCGGTTGAAGACGATCACGTAGTGGTTGATGGTAACCACATGCTGGCCGGTCAGAACCTGAAATTCAACGTTGAGGTTGTGGCGATTCGTGAAGCGACCGAAGAAGAACTGGCTCATGGTCACGTTCACGGCGCGCACGATCATCACCACGATCACGACCACGACGGTTGCTGCGGCGGTCATGGCCACGATCACGGTCATGAACACGGTGGCGAAGGCTGCTGTGGCGGTAAAGGCAACGGCGGTTGTGGTTGCCACTAATACCGAAAAGGTGACAAAAAAGCGGGGAATCCCCGCTTTTTTTACGCCTCAATAATGTGGCGGTGGCGTTTCTTCAGCCTGCGACGCGATGTTCGACGGCTGGCTGGCTTTTAACTTCTCGGTCAGCAGACGCAGATGATCGCGCAGTTTCGCCATCTCCATTTCATGAGCGGTCACCGTGACGTTCAGTTCTTCAATGGTGATTTCCTGAAAAGCCAGTCGGCTCTCCAGCTCTGCCAGGCGTGCTTCCAATGATAAATCCTGCATGATTCACCTCTTTTGTCGAATGGTTGCCGCGGATTCTACTTAACTTTGCTGCCCGAGACAGCACTCATTTCGCGGTCATCGAAACTAATTTAAACAAAAAGAGTCTGAAAATAGATGATAATAGGGCGTGTCTGTATGTAGATTTGTTCGACAACGCTTTATAGTACCCTTCTGATAATAGTTAACCCTGGGGTGAGATGCCCCGATCCTGGAGATATGGATGAAATCACTGTTTAAAGTAACGCTGCTGGCGACCACAATGGCCGTTGCCCTGCATGCACCAATCACTTTTGCTGCTGAAGCTGCAAAACCTGCTACAACTGCTGACAGCAAAGCAGCGTTCAAAAATGACGATCAGAAATCAGCTTATGCACTGGGTGCTTCGCTGGGTCGTTACATGGAAAACTCTCTTAAAGAACAAGAAAAACTGGGCATCAAACTGGATAAAGATCAGCTGATCGCTGGTGTTCAGGATGCATTTGCTGATAAGAACAAACTCTCCGACCAAGAGATCGAACAGACTCTGCAAGCATTCGAAGCTCGCGTGAAGTCTTCTGCTCAGGCGAAGATGGAAAAAGACGCGGCTGATAACGAAGCAAAAGGTAAAGAGTACCGCGAGAAATTTGCCAAAGAGAAAGGTGTGAAAACCTCTTCAACTGGTCTGGTTTATCAGGTAGTAGAAGCCGGTAAAGGCGAAGCACCGAAAGACAGCGATACTGTTGTAGTGAACTACAAAGGTACGCTGATCGACGGTAAAGAGTTCGACAACTCTTACACCCGTGGTGAACCGCTTTCTTTCCGTCTGGACGGTGTTATCCCGGGTTGGACAGAAGGTCTGAAGAACATCAAGAAAGGCGGTAAGATCAAACTGGTTATTCCACCAGAACTGGCTTACGGCAAAGCGGGTGTTCCGGGGATCCCACCGAATTCTACCCTGGTGTTTGACGTAGAGCTGCTGGATGTGAAACCAGCACCGAAGGCTGATGCAAAGCCGGAAGCTGATGCGAAAGCCGCAGATTCTGCTAAAAAATAAGCATTAAGAACCGCCGCCTGACCAGGCGGCGGTTTTTTTATTACAGGCCGGATATAATTAGTGCTGGAAAGCGGAACCTCCGCTGTATTAATTTAGTTACCCGCATCATTAATGAGCCTGCCCTGAAAAGTTAACGACAGGCTCCTGAAAAGGAGTGTTTTTTTTCATGTCCAGGTCGCTTTTAACCAACGAAACCAGTGAGTTGGATTTACTGGATCAACGTCCTTTCGACCAGACCGATTTTGATATTCTGAAATCCTACGAAGCGGTGGTGGACGGGTTAGCGATGCTTATTGGCTCCCACTGTGAAATCGTTTTGCACTCTTTGCAGGATCTAAAATGTTCAGCCATTCGCATTGCTAACGGTGAACATACAGGCCGGAAGATTGGTTCGCCAATTACTGACCTGGCGCTACGTATGCTGCACGATATGACGGGAGCGGATAGCAGCGTTTCTAAATGCTACTTTACTCGCGCCAAAAGCGGCGTATTAATGAAGTCCCTGACTATCGCGATTCGTAACCGCGAACAGCGTGTAATTGGTCTGCTGTGCATCAATATGAATCTTGATGTTCCCTTCTCGCAGATTATGAGCACTTTTGTGCCGCCAGAAACCCCGGATGTCGGTTCAAGCGTCAACTTTGCCTCTTCTGTTGAAGATCTGGTTACCCAAACGCTGGAGTTCACCATCGAAGAAGTGAATGCCGATCGCAATGTTTCTAATAACGCCAAAAATCGTCAGATCGTGCTGAATCTCTACGAGAAAGGGATCTTCGATATTAAAGATGCGATCAACCAGGTTGCTGACCGCCTGAACATCTCCAAACACACTGTCTATCTCTACATCCGCCAGTTCAAGAGCGGTGATTTCCAGGGGCAAGATAAGTAATGCGTTTTGCCATCGTGGTGACCGGGCCAGCATACGGTACGCAACAGGCGAGTAGTGCTTTTCAGTTTGCGCAGGCGCTGATAGTAGAAGGCCATGAGTTAAGCAGCGTCTTTTTCTATCGGGGAGGGGTCTATAACGCTAACCAATTGACCTCACCGGCAAGTGACGAATTTGACCTTGTGCGCGGCTGGCAACAGTTGAATGCGCAACATGGTGTGGCGCTGAATATCTGCGTAGCGGCAGCGTTACGCCGCGGTATCGTCGATGAAACTGAAGCAGGAAGGCTGGGGCTGGCTTCGTCAAACCTTCAGCCGGGATTTACCTTAAGCGGACTTGGCGCGCTGGCGGAAGCCTCGCTGACC
The DNA here is from genome assembly GCF_001712525.1 of Shigella sp. FC1661. NCBI lineage: Bacteria > Pseudomonadati > Pseudomonadota > Gammaproteobacteria > Enterobacterales > Enterobacteriaceae > Shigella > Shigella sp. FC1661. The sequence continues at coordinate 4,335 of NZ_MDGW01000605.1, read as the reverse complement.
TGTGACAGGGTGGTACAGTTCTGATGAAACGAATTGCGTTTGTTTTTTCTACTGCACCTCATGGTACAGCTGCTGGTCGGGAAGGTTTAGATGCTTTACTGGCAACTTCCGCATTAACTGACGATCTGGCCGTCTTCTTTATTGCTGATGGCGTTTTTCAGCTGCTGTCAGGACAAAAGCCCGATGCAGTGCTGGCGCGTGATTACATTGCCACTTTTAAATTGTTGGGTCTGTACGACATTGAACAGTGCTGGGTTTGTGCGGCTTCACTGCGCGAACGCGGGTTAGATCCGCAGACACCCTTTGTTGTCGAAGCCACGCCGCTCGAAGCAGATGCCTTACGCCGCGAACTCGCCAACTACGATGTTATTTTGAGGTTTTGAGGCGTTTATGCTGCACACGTTACATCGTTCACCCTGGCTGACGGATTTTGCTGCGCTGCTGCGTCTGCTCAGTGAAGGAGACGAACTGCTATTATTGCAAGATGGCGTAACTGCCGCAGTTGACGGTAACCGCTACCTTGAAAGTCTGCGTAATGCCCCCATTAAGGTCTATGCCCTGAACGAAGACCTTATTGCCCGCGGTTTGACTGGTCAAATTTCGAACGACATCATTCCCATTGACTATACTGATTTCGTCAGACTTACGGTTAAGCACTCCAGCCAGATGGCCTGGTGATGGCGGGATCGTTGTATATTTCTTGACACCTTTTCGGCATCGCCCTAAAATTCGGCGTCCTCATATTGTGTGAGGACGTTTTATTACGTGTTTACGAAGCAAAAGCTAAAACCAGGAGCTATTTAATGGCAACAGTTAACCAGCTGGTACGCAAACCACGTGCTCGCAAAGTTGCGAAAAGCAACGTGCCTGCGCTGGAAGCATGCCCGCAAAAACGTGGCGTATGTACTCGTGTATATACTACCACTCCTAAAAAACCGAACTCCGCGCTGCGTAAAGTATGCCGTGTTCGTCTGACTAACGGTTTCGAAGTGACTTCCTACATCGGTGGTGAAGGTCACAACCTGCAGGAGCACTCCGTGATCCTGATCCGTGGCGGTCGTGTTAAAGACCTCCCGGGTGTTCGTTACCACACCGTACGTGGTGCGCTTGACTGCTCCGGCGTTAAAGACCGTAAGCAGGCTCGTTCCAAGTATGGCGTGAAGCGTCCTAAGGCTTAATGGTTCTCCGTTAAGTAAGGCCAAACGTTTTAACTTAAATGTCAAACTAAACTCGTAGAGTTTTGGACAATCCTGAATTAACAACGGAGTATTTCCATGCCACGTCGTCGCGTCATTGGTCAGCGTAAAATTCTGCCGGATCCGAAGTTCGGATCAGAACTGCTGGCTAAATTTGTAAATATCCTGATGGTAGATGGTAAAAAATCTACTGCTGAATCTATCGTATACAGCGCGCTGGAGACCCTGGCTCAGCGCTCTGGTAAATCTGAACTGGAAGCATTCGAAGTAGCTCTCGAAAACGTGCGCCCGACTGTAGAAGTTAAGTCTCGCCGCGTTGGTGGTTCTACTTATCAGGTACCAGTTGAAGTCCGTCCGGTTCGTCGTAATGCTCTGGCAATGCGTTGGATCGTTGAAGCTGCTCGTAAACGCGGTGATAAATCCATGGCTCTGCGCCTGGCGAACGAACTTTCTGATGCTGCAGAAAACAAAGGTACTGCAGTTAAGAAACGTGAAGACGTTCACCGTATGGCCGAAGCCAACAAGGCGTTCGCACACTACCGTTGGTAATCCCTTCGGAGTTTTAGTCACCAGGCGGGCGCTTCCAGTAAGCAGCCCGCTTTGGGCTACTTAAATTGAACGCCTAAAAGATAAACGAGGAAACAAATGGCTCGTACAACACCCATCGCACGCTACCGTAACATCGGTATCAGTGCGCACATCGACGCCGGTAAAACCACTACTACCGAACGTATTCTGTTCTACACCGGTGTAAACCATAAAATAGGTGAAGTTCATGACGGCGCTGCAACCATGGACTGGATGGAGCAGGAGCAGGAACGTGGTATTACCATCACTTCCGCTGCGACTACTGCATTCTGGTCTGGTATGGCTAAGCAGTATGAGCCGCATCGCATCAACATCATCGACACCCCGGGGCACGTTGACTTCACAATCGAAGTAGAACGTTCCATGCGTGTTCTCGATGGTGCGGTAATGGTTTACTGCGCAGTTGGTGGTGTTCAGCCGCAGTCTGAAACCGTATGGCGTCAGGCAAACAAATATAAAGTTCCGCGCATTGCGTTCGTTAACAAAATGGACCGCATGGGTGCGAACTTCCTGAAAGTTGTTAACCAGATCAAAACCCGTCTGGGCGCGAATCCGGTTCCGCTGCAGCTGGCGATTGGTGCTGAAGAACATTTCACCGGTGTTGTTGACCTGGTGAAAATGAAAGCTATTAACTGGAACGACGCTGACCAGGGCGTAACCTTCGAATACGAAGATATCCCGGCAGACATGGTTGAACTGGCTAACGAATGGCACCAGAACCTGATCGAATCCGCAGCTGAAGCTTCTGAAGAGCTGATGGAAAAATACCTGGGTGGTGAAGAACTGACTGAAGCAGAAATCAAAGGTGCTCTGCGTCAGCGCGTTCTGAACAACGAAATCATCCTGGTAACCTGTGGTTCTGCGTTCAAGAACAAAGGTGTTCAGGCGATGCTGGATGCGGTAATTGATTACCTGCCATCCCCGGTTGACGTACCTGCGATCAACGGTATCCTGGACGACGGTAAAGACACTCCGGCTGAACGTCACGCAAGTGATGACGAGCCGTTCTCTGCACTGGCGTTCAAAATCGCTACCGACCCGTTTGTTGGTAACCTGACCTTCTTCCGTGTTTACTCCGGTGTGGTTAACTCTGGTGATACCGTACTGAACTCCGTGAAAGCTGCACGTGAGCGTTTCGGTCGTATCGTTCAGATGCACGCTAACAAACGTGAAGAGATCAAAGAAGTTCGCGCGGGCGACATCGCTGCTGCTATCGGTCTGAAAGACGTAACCACTGGTGACACCCTGTGTGACCCGGATGCGCCGATCATTCTGGAACGTATGGAATTCCCTGAGCCGGTAATCTCCATCGCAGTTGAACCGAAAACCAAAGCTGACCAGGAAAAAATGGGTCTGGCTCTGGGCCGTCTGGCTAAAGAAGACCCGTCTTTCCGTGTATGGACTGACGAAGAATCTAACCAGACAATCATCGCGGGTATGGGCGAACTGCACCTCGACATCATCGTTGACCGTATGAAGCGTGAATTCAACGTTGAAGCGAACGTAGGTAAACCGCAGGTTGCTTACCGTGAAACTATCCGCCAGAAAGTTACCGATGTTGAAGGTAAACACGCGAAACAGTCTGGTGGTCGTGGTCAGTATGGTCATGTTGTTATCGACATGTACCCGCTGGAGCCGGGTTCAAACCCGAAAGGCTACGAGTTCATCAACGACATTAAAGGTGGTGTAATCCCTGGCGAATACATCCCGGCCGTTGATAAAGGTATCCAGGAACAGCTGAAAGCAGGTCCGCTGGCAGGCTACCCGGTAGTAGACATGGGTATTCGTCTGCACTTCGGTTCTTACCATGACGTTGACTCCTCTGAACTGGCGTTTAAACTGGCTGCTTCTATCGCCTTTAAAGAAGGCTTTAAGAAAGCGAAACCAGTTCTGCTTGAGCCGATCATGAAGGTTGAAGTAGAAACTCCGGAAGAGAACACCGGTGACGTTATCGGTGACTTGAGCCGTCGTCGTGGTATGCTCAAAGGTCAGGAATCTGAAGTTACTGGCGTTAAGATCCACGCTGAAGTACCGCTGTCTGAAATGTTCGGATACGCAACTCAGCTGCGTTCTCTGACCAAAGGTCGTGCATCATACACTATGGAATTCCTGAAGTATGATGAAGCGCCGAGTAACGTTGCTCAGGCCGTAATTGAAGCCCGTGGTAAATAAGCCTAAGGGTTAATACCAAAGTCCCGTGCTCTCTCCTGAAGGGGAGAGCACTATAGTAAGGAATATAGCCGTGTCTAAAGAAAAATTTGAACGTACAAAACCGCACGTTAACGTTGGTACTATCGGCCACGTTGACCACGGTAAAACTACTCTGACCGCTGCAATCACCACCGTACTGGCTAAAACCTACGGCGGTGCTGCTCGTGCATTCGACCAGATCGATAACGCGCCGGAAGAAAAAGCTCGTGGTATCACCATCAACACTTCTCACGTTGAATATGACACCCCGACCCGTCACTACGCACACGTAGACTGCCCGGGGCACGCCGACTATGTTAAAAACATGATCACCGGTGCTGCTCAGATGGACGGCGCGATC
>NZ_MDGW01000604.1:0-15245 GCF_001712525.1 Shigella sp. FC1661 | reverse complement strand
CGTGTTGAGGCCAACGCCCATAATGCGTGCACTGGCGCGACATCCGACGCCATTCATGGCCATATCAATGATTTTCTGGTGCGTACCGGGCTGAGAGGCGGTGTAAGTGAACTGTAGTTGCCATGTTTTACGGCAATGAGAGCAGAGATAGCGCTGATGTCCGGCAGTGCTTTTGCCGTTACGCACCACGCCTTCAGTAGCGGAGCAGGAAGGACATCTGATGGAAATGGAAGCCACGCAAGCACCTTAAAATCACCATCATACACTAAATCAGTAAGTTGGCAGCATTACCGACCATGCCGACAATCAGGATAGCCACCATAATGACGATAAACAGCAGACGCGGTGAATCGACCAACGGTTGCAGTAAATCAGAAACCATCATCGGCAGTTCAGCAATGGTAATCAGCCAGGCGGAAACTTGTGCCGAGGCCACCAGAAACATAACCACTGAGGTGGTTTTCGCCGCGCCAATGAGTACATGCCAAAGTGTGGCGAAGGCCATTTCACGGTAAATAACTGTGGCGACAAACAGCGCATAGAAAGCAGCAACGGCCCCGGCTTCGGTAGGGGTAAACAGACCGGAGCGAAACCCGCCAATAATGATGACTGAAAGAAACAGAGCCCAGATACCGGAGACAAAAGAGTGCCAGATTTCCTGCATCGTTGCTTTTTGCTGGCGGGGTAAATTAAGGCGACTGGCCTGCCACCACCAGGTAAGCATCAGCGTTGCGCCCATCATCATGCCAGGGGCAATGCCCGCCATAAACAGCTTACTGATGGATAATCCGCTGGAAACGCCGAAGATAATAAACGGAATGGAAGGGGGAATAATTGGCGCGATAATGCCGCCAGAGGCAATCAGCCCCGCCGCCCGGTTGACCGGGTAGTTGGCGCTGCGCATCATCGGCACCAGTAGAGCGGCAACGGCGGCGGTATCCGCAACGGCAGAACCAGAAAGGCTCGCCATAATCATAGCTGCCAGCACGCCGACGTAGCCCAGCCCGCCTGGTTTATGCCCCACCAGTTTCATCGGCAGGTCAACAATGCGTTTTGACAAGCCGCCCGCATTCATGATTTCACCCGCCAGCACAAAGAACGGAATCGCCAGCAGGGAGAAGCTATCGGCTCCGTTCACCAGCGTTTGTGCCATGATCTGGACATCAAACATGTCCAGCCAGAACATTAACGCCGCCCCGCACAACAACAGTGCCCAGGCAATAGGCAAACCGATAGCAATACCACCCAACAGACAGCCCAGAAAAATCAGCACAGCCATGATTAAGCTCCTTGCGGTGGCGACGTTAGAGAATTGCTACGCGTGATGAGTTGATATAAATGACGCAGTTCAAAGAATGCGATAACGAGGCTGGTGGGCAGACAAGCGGCATACATCAGGCCGATGGGCAAACCGAGGATCGGTGAATAATCGCTCCAGTCCTGAATTGTTTTTAGCGTTGCGCCCCAGGCCAGTGCGCCACAAATAAATAAGATTAAGGAATGGGTAACCAGAGCGACTCGTCGTTGCCATGCGGGGGAGAGTTTCTCCACCAGAAAGGTGACCTGAACGTGGGCGTTATCCATAAAAGCCACAATCGCGCCAATAAATGTTAACCAGACAAATAAATAACGTGACAATTCATCTACAGATAAAATGCTTGTCTGAAAACCATATCTTAAAATAATGTTTATAAACACAATACAGGAAAGTACGGCGAGATTAATCGCCAGTATTGCTTCAAGTATTTTTTTCATAGCTATTCCTTGAGGCTATGTCTGTCATAATTCAAGTTGCATGTGCAGCAACCTAAATTATTAATATAGTTAGAGCAATAACATTACCCAGTCGTTCTGGCGTAGACGATTATTTGATTAATTCAGCGCTGTTAATGCGACTTTAACCACAATTTTTCGTATCTCAGAGGCCTGTTTGCAGAATACAACCTGGTCGGTGAACATCCTGCGGGAAGAAAATAGCGTAGCTGCCCGGTATCATTTCTATAAATGATTCATGTTCACTGACATGATAAAAAATAATATCGCGCTGCTCTAATAGTGATTCGCTGACTTTATTATTTCCTGTATCAATAGCAATGCCGATTTTCTCTTGACCCCACGCCAGAAACTGAATATCGATATACCGACGATGCACTTCCGGACAGTTTTCCACCGCTTCGCGTGTGGTTAAATCGATAATTTGCGCATAAATATTCTTGCCGTCGATTTCGACAACGCCCGGCTCCAGGACGTTGAAGTTGGTAGCGCGCAGAAAATCGAGCGCCTTTTCAATGGCGGCGGGCAAACGGCACGGATTGGGCTGCGCGATATGTCCAAAAATCATGACTTATCTCCTCATAACGCCTAGATTTTGGCCCACACGCTGTCATCAACAGTGATGCCGTTACGGCGGTTTTCGGCCAGCAGGGTAGTAAATTCGTGGCCGGGTAAGCGGATGGCCTGGTTTTCGTCAGCGCGTTCAGCGGTAGTAACGTAATCCATGATGCGTTGCAGCTTGGCATCGCGGGTGGGACCGTCGATAAGCTTGTCCACTTCAATGGCAATAAAAATTTGTGAAATGCCGTATTCGTCGCTGTTGTCCTGGGTGACTTCGGCAACCGATGCGCCGTCGGAAAGGAGAGTAGCGATCATATCCAGCACAATCGACATGCCAGAACCTTTCCAGTAGCCCATCGGCAAAATGCGGCGATTCTTCTCGATAACGCCAGGTTCTTTGGTCAAATTGCCCTCATCATCAAAGCCACCATCGACCGGGAGCTGACGGCCCGCCAGGCGGTTAACTTCTAACATGCCGTAAGAGAACATCGACATCGACATATCGACCATGGTGATCGGCGTGGAAGGAATGGCGACGATCAGCGGGTTAGTGCCAATGCGACACTCTTTTGCGCCCCACGGCGGCATTACGGCGATGGAGTTGGTCCAGCAAATGCCAATATAGCCTTTTTCCGCCGCCTGCCAGCCGTAGCTGCCGCCGCGCATCCAGTGGTTGGCATTACGAAGTGCCACCAGACCAATACCGTGATCGGCAGCCAGTTCAATGGCGCGATCCATCATCTTTTTCGCCGTCAGGTTGCCGATCGAACGCTGGGCATCCCACTGTTCAATTGCGCCGAGGCTGGTTATACGTTTGGGTTGGGCATCAGGAATGATATCGCCGTTTTCCAGTTGTTGAATGAAACGAGGGAAACGATTAACGCCGTGAGAATAAACGCCGGATTCGGTGGTGCGGGCGAACATCTCTGCACAGGCGTCAGCCGTTTCGCTGTCAACGCCGCGTGAAATTAAGACCCGATTAAAGGCTGCTTTTAACTGCTCAAATGTCACTTTCATCCCAGGCTTCCTTGTTTTTTTGATCGCTTTTTTGGCTTAAAATTTCAATATGCGAAACTTGATTTCAAATATATTGATCACTTTTTAACAAAGAAATCTGATTGATGAATTTCAAAAGACATAAAAATCAAGTGGTTATAAATTATCTGTCGAGATCGTGAACTACGGCACACTTTGCGCTACCATCAGGACGCGACAAAATGGGGAAAGAAGTGATGGGAAAAAAAGAGAACGAGATGGCGCAGGAAAAAGAGCGTCCAGCCGGAAGCCAGAGTCTGTTTCGCGGGTTGATGCTGATTGAGATTTTGAGCAACTATCCAAACGGTTGTCCGTTGGCGCATCTTTCGGAGCTGGCTGGTTTAAATAAGAGTACCGTCCATCGCTTATTGCAGGGATTACAGTCCTGCGGCTATGTGACCACCGCGCCCGCCGCAGGGAGTTACCGCCTGACTACCAAATTTATTGCCGTCGGGCAGAAGGCGCTGTCTTCGCTGAATATCATTCATATCGCCGCTCCGCATCTTGAGGCACTGAACATCGCCACTGGTGAAACCATTAACTTCTCCAGCCGCGAAGACGATCACGCTATTTTGATTTATAAGCTGGAACCCACAACCGGGATGCTGCGAACCCGTGCCTATATTGGCCAGCATATGCCGCTCTACTGTTCCGCAATGGGCAAGATCTACATGGCGTTTGGTCACCCGGACTACGTGAAGTCATACTGGGAAAACCATCAGCATGAGATCCAGCCGTTAACCCGCAATACCATTACCGAGCTGCCCGCGATGTTCGACGAACTGGCGCACATTCGTGAAAGCGGAGCGGCGATGGACGGAGAAGAAAACGAACTCGGCGTCTCCTGTATTGCTGTTCCGGTGTTTGATATTCATGGGCGGGTGCCGTACGCCGTGTCGATTTCGCTTTCGACATCACGTCTGAAACAGGTGGGAGAGAAAAATCTCCTGAAACCACTGCGTGAAACCGCGCAGGCTATTTCTAATGAACTGGGATTTACTGTCAGGGATGACCTGGGCGCGATCACATAACGCTTTGGACAAGTGCCAAAACTTTAACATTTCCTTCGTTGGATCAAAGCAGTAGGGACGCGCTCTCTGGCACTCTGCTGTTTTAGTGCAAAGGAGTGATCATGAACCGGTTTATTATTGCGGATGCGACGAAATGTATCGGTTGCCGTACCTGTGAAGTGGCTTGCGCAGTGTCGCATCAGGAGAATCAGGATTGCGCTGCGTTGTCACCAGACGAGTTTATTTCCCGTATTCGTGTCATTAAAGACCACAGCTGGACCACGGCAGTAGCCTGTCATCAGTGTGAAGATGCACCGTGCGCGAATGTCTGCCATGTTGACGCGATAAGCCGCGAACATGGGCATATTTTCATTGAACAAACACGTTGCATTGGCTGTAAAAGCTGTATGCTGGCTTGCCCGTTTGGTGCGATGGAGGTCGTTTCTTCGCGCAAAAAGGCGAGGGCGATTAAGTGCGATCTGTGCTGGCATCGGGAGACGGGGCCGGCCTGTGTTGAAGCCTGCCCGACAAAGGCGTTGCAGTGCATGGATGTCGAGAAAGTGCAGCGGCATCGGCTACGGCAGCAGCCTGTTTGAAACGTTTTCCGGCGTTTCTCAACGCCGGAATAGTGCGTTTTGTTTATGCCAGATGCGGCGTAAACGCCTTATCCGGCCTACAAATTCTTCCAAATTCAATATATTGCAGAAATCATGTAGGCCTGATAAGCGTAGCGCATCAGGCAATTTTTAGTGACTTTCTGCCCAGGCTCTTTCTATCTCTTCCGCCAGAATCTTCACCCCCGCCTCAATTTTCTCCGGCTCTGGTACGTAGTTCATGCGCATACATTGATGCGTATGCGGCCACGGTTTATCCAGTCCCGGGAAGAAGTTGTGCCCCGGCACCATCAGCACGCCGCGTGCTTTCAGGCGCTGATAGAGCTGCTCGGTCGTAATGGGCAAATCCTTAAACCATAGCCAGAGGAAAATGGCTCCTTCCGGTTTATGAATCAGGCAGCGATTTTCCGGTAAATAGCGGCGAATGATGGCGATAGTTTCCTGAACACGCTGGTAGTAAAACGGTTTGATGACTGTTTCAGACAGGCGCAGCAGATCGTTACGCTTAATCATTTCACACATCATCGCCGGACCAATACCGCCAGGTGCCAGGCTGATAATGCCGTTCATATTGGTGATGGCAGTGATGATTTTTTCATTGGCGATGATAATGCCGCAGCGGGAGCCAGGCAGCCCCAGCTTGGAAAGACTCATGCACAGCACGATATTCGGATTCCATAGCGGGCGCGCTTCACTGAAGATGATACCCGGGAACGGGACGCCATAAGCGTTATCAATCACCAGCGGAATGCCGTGTTGATTCGCCAGCGCGTCAAGCTTCAGCAACTCTTCGTCAGTAATCACATTGCCTGTTGGATTCGTCGGCCGGGAGACGCAAATCATCCCGGTTTCTTCGCCAATATGCAGATGCTCAAAATCGACGTGGTATTTAAACTGGCCTTCCGGCAGCAGTTCAATATTCGGACGCGCAGAGACAAACAGATCTTCTTCCAGTCCGGCGTCAGCGTAGCCAATGTATTCCGGTGCCAGCGGGAACAGCACTTTTTTGACCCGACCATCGGCACGGCGTCCGGCAAACAGGTTAAATAAGTAGAAAAACGCGCTCTGGCTGCCGTTTGTTAGTGCAATATTCTGTGGTTCGATATCCCAACCCAACTTCTCGCGCAGCATTCCGGCAAGCAGTGTGAGTAGCTCCGTTTTCCCCTGTGGACCGTCGTAGTTACACAGTGCATCAGTCGCTTTGCCACTTTCCAGCATGTCGGTGAGTAGCGTCTGGAAGTAGTCCTGCATTTCCGGGATCTGCGCCGGATTACCGCCGCCGAGCATAATCGCGCCAGGCGTGCGTAAACCGTCGTTCAGATCTTCCATCAGCAGCGTAATGCCGGAGTGGCGGGTAAATTTGTCACCAAAAAGGGAGAATGTCATAGCGGGATATCTGTCGAACTCTGTAGCAAGGAAGGTAACAATAACGCTACATTTGCTGGGGTGCAAATCGGTCTGTTGAAGAGTGAGCGGTGCTTTATCCTGCAACGCTGATTAGGGCAGACATTTTATCCTGGTTGGCGCTTCCCGAGGTACTGATGAACGGGAAGCCGGAAAAGTCACTGTTGCCCAGCCCAGATGACCAGCACTTTATCGTCGCCATGCTCACGAACAAAGCCGTAGCCCTGCTTCAGCGAAAGTGTCGTTTGTTTGCCCGCGCCAATTGCGGGATGGCGGGCGCGGAACTGGCTGATTTTCTGCCAGTGCGCGACGTTGGCGGCAGATTTACCGCTAACATCCTGCCAGTTCATATCCGAACGTGTACCTTGCAGCGGATCAGAACCTGTAGGACCGAACGGACGCGAGGATTCATCGCCATAAAAGATTTGTACCGCGCCTGGCGCTAATAGTAATAACTCTGCTGCTTTGTCGCCCCCTTCACGGAACAGACGGGTATCATGCGACGAGAGGTAGCTCAACACGTTGAAACCCTGCAATTTCTCCGCCATTTGCTGCCAGGTCGTATCCATCTGCGCCAGACAATCGACTGCTTTCGCCGCCTGCTCCTGATAATCGAAATTGATCATCGCATCGAAGCCGTGGCGATAGTAGTCACTTTGCATCACGCCGTGGCCCCAGGCTTCACCGGTCATCCAGAAAGGTTTGTCATCTAATGCTTTGTCGGGGTTAGTTTTTTTCCATTCGCGAAGCGCGGAGCTGGCTTCGGTTTTCAGTTGCTGCCAGGCGGGCAACTCAACATGTTTGGCGGTATCGACCCGAAAACCATCAATCCCATAGTCGCGGACCCACTGACTTAACCAGTGGGTTAAGTAATCGCGAGGTGTAAAGCCTTCGATGACTTTAGCGTGAGTATCCGTTTTGTTTTTATAGAACACCGGCAGACCAGAAGCGGTAGTTGATTCGGTTTTGATATCCGGCAAAAAGGCCAGCGACATAGTGAGATCGTCGAATCCAGGATTGTCGTAATCGCCGATATCCGTTCTGATCCAGTTTTTTCCCCACCATTTATCCCAGCCTGTTTTGTCGCTGAAATTAATGTAATCGTTAAAGCTATGCCAGGTTTGCCCGGCGGCAGGTTTCCAGTCGCTCCAGCGTTCACCCAGCGTTTTTTTCACTTCGTCACCAGAAAGATATAACGCGCCAAACTGATACTCCTGCATATCCGCCAGCGTGGCATAGCCGGTGTGGTTCATCACGACATCAAAGAGAATACGAATACCGCGCTGATGTGCGCTATCAACCAGCGTCCGTAGATCGGCTTCGTTGCCCATATTGGCATCAAGATTCGTCCAGTCCTGTGTGTAATAACCGTGGTAGGCATAATGCGGGAAATCGCCTTTTGTACCGCCGCCGACCCAGCCGTGAATTTGCTCAAATGGGGCGCTTATCCATAAAGCATTAACGCCCAACTGCTGGAGGTAATCCAGTTTATTGATCAGGGCGCGTAAATCGCCGCCGTGAAAAGTGCCAATTTCCGCCATACCGTCTTTATGACGTCCGTAACTCTGGTCATTACTGGGATCGCCGTTTTCGAAACGATCTGTCAGCACAAAGTAAACCGTGGCGTTATGCCAGTCGAAAGGGGCGGATGTGTCAGTTTCTGCCCGTTCCAGCAGGAGTAAACCGTTGCTGGTAGCAGCGGGTTGTAACGTTATTTGACCGTTCTTCACTATCGCAATTTGCTGGCTGTAATAATCCCGTACGGCGGCTCCTTCCGGGAAAGTGGCGCTGACATCCAGCGTGAGCGGTAATCCATCCCATTTCGGGCATTCACGGACCAGGTTTGCTACCGCTTCGGCGGCGTTCTGGATGGAAATCATCAATGTTGGCGTACCGGAGCGGGTGTCTATTTGCAGCGTATATTTGCCGTCCCTGAACAATCGCCATTGAGGCGGCGTGTTGCTATAAGGTTGCAGGGAAAGCATCTGATTGAGTTTTATCGCATCTGCAGGCTGCCAGCACTGTTGGTCAAAATTTAGCGTGAGTGGACGCGTACCTTTGGGCAACTGCGCGTGGCTGACAAATGTTCCCGTTCCCTGTTCGCTAAAGACAGGGAACCCCGGAGAAGTCCAGCTGGCGGCAACGGCGAAGCCAGGAAGGAGTGTCAGAAAACAGGAGGCGAGTTTCATGGTGGATGAGTCCTTATTGCTGCGATTTCAGACAGTTTGCCAGCGATAAGCCAGACAAAACTCATCCCTGAGCGGTAAGTCCACAGGATGAGAAGCAAGGGTGAGCGATCGCGCGCAAAAAACGGCTGAATTTTGCGATAAACCCCACATTTTCTGCGATTTAGCGCCAATCTGAATCGTTAACTCGTGACATAGTTTCAGATTTGGACTATTCCTTGGGGTGCTCTTGACAGCTATTTTTGATATGATTTGAGATTCAACTCTCAAATTTGTGAAAAATATAAGGTGTTGGAATGATTAAATCCGACCAGGAGACCTGATGATTTTGACTCCCATACGACGATATGGGGCGATGATTCTTATGTTACTCACTCTGGTGTTTTCGAGTGAGGTGTTAGCGAAGACGCACACAACAACAGCGAGTCAAAAGTCCCACTTAACTAAAGCTAGTAATAAACAGGTAAGCAGTAAACAAGAGTATTCTCGCAATAGTGCAAAGAGTAGTTCACTTCCTGATTTGCGAAAATACCCTTCCGGAACACCAAGGAAAAAGGCGTTTCTCCGGACCGTAATGCCTTACATTACCAGCCAAAATGCAGCCATTACTGCAGAACGTAACTGGCTGATTTCAAAACAGTATCAGGGCCAATGGTCACCTGCTGAGCGTGCGCGTCTGAAAGACATCGCCAAACGCTACAAGGTGAAGTGGTCTGGTAATACGCGAAAAATCCCGTGGAATACCTTGCTTGAACGCGTAGACATTATCCCTACCAGTATGGTGGCGACGATGGCTGCAGCAGAAAGCGGTTGGGGAACGTCGAAGCTGGCGCGCAACAATAACAATCTGTTCGGCATGAAATGCATGAAAGGACGTTGTACCAATGCGCCGGGTAAAGTGAAAGGGTACTCACAGTTTAGTTCTGTCAAAGAATCGGTGAGCGCCTATGTCACTAACCTGAATACGCACCCGGCTTACTCTTCGTTCCGTAAATCGCGTGCGCAGCTGCGTAAAGCGGATCAGGAAGTGACTGCCACAGCGATGATTCACAAGCTGAAGGGCTACTCGACCAAAGGGAAGAGTTATAATAACTACCTGTTCGCAATGTACCAGGATAACCAACGGTTAATCGCGGCGCATATGTAATTGCATTTCCTTGAGCCTTATCTGATTTGTCGGTCGGATAAGGCTTTTGCTCGCATCAGGTGGCTGTGCTGAGTTCCCTGATGTGACGCCGACAATTCTCATCATCGCTACAACATGACCTCGCTATTTACATCGCGATACTCTTTTGGCGTTGTGTCATATGCTTTTTTAAAAACAGAGTAGAAATATTGCAGCGATGGATAACCGCACATTTGCGATATCTCATTGATCGACAAGGTGGTTGAAATCAGCAGACTGCGCGCTTTCTCCAGCTTCTCGGCATGAATCATGGCATGGATGGTTTCACCCACCTCTTCTTTAAAACGCTTCTCAAGATTGGAGCGCGAGATCCCGACCGCATCCAGTACCTGATCCACTTTAATCCCTTTACAGGCGTGATTACGAATGTAATGCATGGCCTGAATAACGGCGGGATCGGTCAGCGAGCGATAATCTGTTGAGCGCCGTTCAATGACGCGAACAGGTGGGACCAAAATTCGCTGTAGCGGCATTTCTTCTTTATCTAATAATCGATGCAACAGTTTTGCCGCCTGATAGCCCATTTGCCGCGCGCCCTGAGCGACCGAAGAAAGGGCGACACGCGACAGATAGCGGGTCAGTTCTTCGTTGTCGATGCCAATCACGCATAATTTTTCCGGTACGGGAATGTGTAGATGTTCACATACTTGCAGAATATGCCGCGCCCGGGCGTCAGTAACGGCAATAATCCCGGTTTGCGGTGGCAGCGTTTGTAGCCAGTCTGCCAGCCGATTTTGCGCGTGTTGCCAGTTCTCTGGCGCGGTTTCTAACCCCTGATAAACCACTCCGCGATACTTTTCTTCGGCGACAAGCTGACGAAATGCATATTCGCGTTCAGTGGCCCAACGTTTGCCGCTTGATTCCGGAAGACCATAAAAAGCAAAGCGGTTAACGCCTTTCTCTTTTAAATGCAAAAATGCGCTTTCAACCAGCGCATAGTTATCGGTGGCAATGTAATGAACGGGTGGGTAACTTTCTGCAAGGTGATACGAGCCGCCAACCCCAACAATGGGGACGTCGACATCAGCCAGCGCTTGCTCGATTTGTTTGTCGTCGAAGTCGGCAATGACGCCATCTCCTAACCAGTCCTTGATTTTATCAATGCGGGCGCGGAAATCTTCTTCAATGAAAATATCCCATTCTGATTGTGACGCCTGTAAATATTCCCCTACGCCTTCTACTACCTGCCGGTCATAGGCTTTATTGGCATTGAACAGTAATGTGATGCGGTGACGTTTAGTAAACATGGTTCTTTTCCTGCTGAATCATGCAAAAACTCAAAACCGGTAATACGTAACCGGCTTTGAGAAAATTTTTATCAAAATCAAGAACGGCGTTTGGTTGCGGAGTCCATCCATACTGCCAGCAACAGAATCGCACCTTTAACGATATACTGCCAGAAGGTCGGTACATCCATCATACTCATGCCGTTATCCAGTGAAGCCATGATAAATGCCCCCATTACTGCTCCGGCAACGCTTCCCACACCGCCAGCCAGGCTGGTGCCGCCAATCACGCATGCTGCAATAGCGTCCAGTTCGGCGATATTTCCCGCAGAAGGTGAACCAGCGCCAAGTCGAGAACTAAGGATTAATCCGGCGATGGCTACCATTAATCCGTTAATCGCGAACACGGCAAGTTTGGTGCGTTCAACGTTAATCCCGGAGAGACGTGCTGCTTCCAGATTGCCGCCGATGGCATAAATGCGTCGTCCAAATGCCGTCCGCGTTGCCATAAACATTCCGCCGAGTAACAGCAACGTCAGCAGCAGAACAGGAGTGGGAACGCCACGGTAATCATTCAACAGCCAGATTGCGCCTAATACGATGATAGCGGTTAAAGCCTGGCGACCGACTACTGCGGTAGAGGCCGGAGACTGTAAACCCAAAGCCTGACGGCGCATTCTTCCGCGCCATTGCCAACCAACAAAAGCCATTAAGCCAAGCGCGCCAATGATGAAGCCGGTACTGGCGGGGAGATAGCTTTGCCCAATTTGTGACATCGCGGCGCTGGTGGGGGATACAGTCGTGCCGTTGGTGATGCCAATGAGTATGCCGCGAAATGCCAACATGCCCGCGAGGGTGACAATAAATGAAGGGACTTTACGGTACGCGACCCACCATCCGTTCCACGCACCGAGAAGCAGTCCCAGAACCAACGTCACAATGATGGTAAGTGGCAAAGGCCAGCCTAACCAGACGTCACAAATCGCCGCGACGCCACCTAATAGCCCCATCATTGAGCCGACGGAAAGGTCGATTTCAGCAGAAATTATGACGAACACCATTCCTACCGCGAGGATGCCGGTAATCGCGGTCTGGCGTAACAGGTTGGAGACGTTACGGGCGCTTAAGTAGGCACCATCGGTGGTCCAGGTAAAGAACAGCATGATTGCGATGATAGCTGCAATCATCACGAAGACCTGCAAATTCAGTGATTTCAGCCCGGAAAAGCCACCGGATGTCGGTACGGCCAATTTCACTTCAGACGGATTGCTTTTCGACATGATGTTCGCTCCTCAATGCGGCTTCCATCACCTGCTCCTGAGTCAGGTTATGATTTATCAGGTTGGCTTTTAGTTTCCCTTCATGCATCACCAGTACACGATCGCTAAGGCCGAGCACTTCAGGTAATTCGGAAGAGATGACAATAACGGCAATACCCTGCTGGACGAGTTGGTTAATTAATTTGTAGATCTCATATTTCACGCCAATATCAATACCCCTGGTAGGTTCATCAAGAATGAGAATGCGCGGGTTGAGTAACAGACAGCGGGCGAGGATCGCTTTTTGCTGATTGCCGCCGCTCAAACGTCCAATAGCAAGATCGGGGGACGACGTTTTAACTTTGAGTTGCTGGATTGATTCCAGAATACATTTTTGCTCTGCCGCGTCATCAAGCTGGCTAATGCCACCGGTAAATTTATTGAGTGCGGCGAGGGTAATATTTTTACCAACCGCCATTACCGGAACGATGCCGTCGCGCTTTCTGTCTTCGGGTACCATCGCAATCCCCTGGGCGATGGCTTGCTGACAGTTACGAATATCTACCTGTTTGCCATCAATATAAATTTTTCCTTCCCATTGTCCGGGCCACACGCCAAACAGGCACTGAATGGTCTCGGTACGTCCGGCACCAACGAGTCCGGCAATACCCAGTATTTCGCCACGTTTCAGGGAAAACGAGACATCATTAACTCGTTTAATATGACGATTAACCGGATGCCATGCCGTCAGATGTTCAATACGTAATATTTCATCTCCGGTGGTATGTGGTTCATTAGGGTAAAGCGCGGTTAACTCTCGCCCGACCATCATGGTGATAATATCGTCTTCACTCATTCCGGCAGCATCACGCGTACCAATGTGCTGACCGTCGCGAATAACGCAAATCGTATCGGAAATCGCTTTGACTTCGTTGAGTTTGTGCGAAATATAAATACAGGCGATACCGTGCTGTTGTAGATCGCGAATAATATCCAGTAAAACCGACGTTTCCTGCTCAGTTAATGAGGCTGTCGGTTCATCGAGAATTAACAAGCGCACCTGTTTATTAAGTGCCTTGGCAATTTCAACCAGTTGTTGTTGCCCAAGCCCTAAATCGCCAACGCGGGTATCAGGTGAAATGGATAAACTGACCTGTGCGAGCAGCTTCTGACAGCGTAGCGTCATCAGGTCATAATCCATAATGCCATTGTGGGTTATTTCGTTACCCAGGAAGATATTTTCCAGCACGGTCAATTCTTTCACCAGGGCCAATTCCTGGTGAATGATGGCGATACCTTTGCGTTCGGTATCGCGGATGTGACTCGCCTGAATCTCTTCTCCCGCAAAAATAATTTCGCCTTCGTAGGAGCCATGGGGATAAATACCACACAGCACTTTCATCAGCGTTGATTTACCAGACCCATTTTCCCCACAGAGTGAGACGATTTCGCCAGCATTCAACCGCAAGCTGACGTTATCAATCGCCTTCACACTGCCGAAGGTTTTGGTAATGTTCTTCATTTCAAGTAGATAAGGCATAACGACTCCACCTAAGCCAATTCATTCACGCGGCATGGAGAGAAATCACGCCCCCGCTCCGCGCCGGGGCGTAACGCTTACAGCTCGCTCTCTTTGTGGAATCCGTCTTTAATTACCGTATCTTTGATGTTGTTTTTATTCACATCGATCGGTGTCAGGAGGCGGGAGGGGACATCTTTCAGGCCATTATTCAGTGAGGTATCTGCTTTTGGCTCCTGACCATTGCCCAATTCAACGGCAATTTCTGCGGCAGTATTTGCCAGCAATGTAATAGGTTTATACACCGTCATAGTTTGCGTACCGGCAGCAATACGTTTAATACCTGCGAGATCCGCATCCTGGCCGGAAATTGCTACTTTCCCTGATAAACCTTGCGCGCTTAATGCCTGAATTGCCCCACCTGCGGTGGCATCGTTTGAGGCAACTACAGCATCAATTTTGTTATTATTGGCGGTTAGCGCGTTTTCCGGTAACCAGCCATCAACCCATTGGTCACCAACGACTTTAATTTTTCCGGAATCAACGTAAGGTTTTAACACTTTCATTTGTCCGGCGCGGAACAGCTTGGCGTTGTTATCTACCGGCGAGCCGCCCATCAGGAAGTAATTACCTTGCGGAACAATATCGACCAGGGCTTTTGCCTGCAGTTCACCGACTTTTTCGTTATCGAAAGAAATATAAAAATCGATATCCGCATCGTTAATCATACGGTCGTAAGCTAATACTTTAATACCTTCTTGTTTGGCTTCTTTTACAACGTTACTTAATACCTGGCCGTTATACGGAATAATGACAAGAACATCGACACCCCGGTTAATCATGTTTTCAATCTGCGACATTTGTGTTTCTCCATTGCCATTTGCAGACTGTACAAATACTTTCGCACCGAGAGATTCAGCCTTTTTCACAAAAATATCTCGATCTTTTTGCCAGCGTTCAAGACGTAGATCATCAATCGCCATACCTATTTTGACTTCTTTGGCGTGTGCCGCAACGTTGGTAAGCAGAAGTGAGGTGCAAAGGGTGAGTAGAATGTTGAGGTAGCCTGAGTTTAACGGACACTCCTTCCTGAAATAGAATGGCATCAGAAGGAGCTAATAATGAGCAGAAAAAACCAACGTTACTCTAAAGAGTTCAAAGCCGAAGCTGTCAGAACGGTTCCTGAAAATCAACTTTCGATCAGTGAAGGCGCTTCCCGATTATCCCTTCCTGAAGGCACTTTAGGACAATGGGTTACCGCCGCCAGAAAAGGGCTCGGTACTCCTGGTTCCCGCACGGTGGCTGAACTGGAATCTGAAATTCTGCAACTGCGTAAGGCGTTAAATGAAGCTCGCCTTGAGCGAGATATATTAAAAAAAGCAACAGCGTATTTTGCACAGGAGTCGCTGAAAATACGCGTTAATCGAACAATGGCGACAACAATTTCCCATTGAAGCGATGTGTCAGGTATT
>NZ_MDGW01000603.1:0-15389 GCF_001712525.1 Shigella sp. FC1661 | reverse complement strand
TCCGCAGGCATTTTCCAGCCGGGGCCGAGGCTCCCCACCGGCGCGGGCGTTTTTGTCCGGTAACTGCTGTAGGTGCGGGAGAGGATGAACGGCAGCGGGGCGGGCAGGGCAAGGTCTGTCTCGCCGGGAAGGACCTTTGCACCGAGCAGCGGATTGACCGGATGGCCGGACGTCACCCCGCCGGGGCACACTGAACAGGCCACGCCGGTGGGGGCACCAATGCGCACCCCGGCTGAACCCTGAACAATGCTACCGCCATACTGCGTCATGTCGCCCTGACGCGCCGCCGGTTTTTCGCTCATCGTAAAATCCTTTTGAAATAAATAAGAACCAGAAGCCTAGCGCCAGTCAACAACAGGAAATGATAATGAGTTAACACCCCGGAATTTTTCAGAATTTATAAAAGGCAAAATTCAGGCACAAAAAAAGCGCCGTGCGGCGCTTTTTCGGAATCCGGTCTTATTTGCTGCCCGGGATGTTGAAACGCTTGTTGAAGCGGTCAACACGGCCACCGGTAGCAACATCACGCTGTTTGCCAGTGAAGAACGGGTGGCACTTGCTGCACACGTCGAGGTTCAGGTCATGACCAACAGTGGAGCGGATTTTCATTACGTTACCGCAAGAGCAGCTAGCAGTAATTTCTTCGTATTTCGGGTGAATATCTTTTTTCATGGGAAAACCTCGGTTTAAGGCCGCGTCGCTCTTCCAGCCCTAACGCCAGACACCACGCGATGTTAAAAGTATAGCTTCAATACGATCATTTCGTACGAAGGCGCGAAATCATACAGAAATTAACCAGCGTATGCAAACTGATCCGCACTCTTCTACGGCAATGTGTATACTAACCCACCGAATTTCAAGTCAGGATGATGCTATGCCCGTTGCCCACGTTGCCTTGCCCGTTCCGCTTCCTCGTACCTTTGACTATCTGCTGCCAGAAGGCATGACGGTTAAAGCCGGGTGTCGCGTGCGCGTGCCGTTTGGCAAACAACAGGAGCGCATCGGGGTTGTGGTGTCAGTTAGCGATGTCAGTGAGCTGCCGCTTAACGAGCTGAAAGCGGTAGTGGAAGTGCTGGACGTTGAGCCGGTATTTACTCACTCCGTCTGGCGGTTACTGCTCTGGGCGGCAGATTACTATCATCATCCGATTGGCGATGTGCTGTTTCATGCCTTGCCGATTTTACTGCGCCAGGGGCGGCCTGCGGCGAACGCGCCGATGTGGTACTGGTTTGCCACTGAACAAGGCCAGGCGGTGGATCTGAACAGCCTGAAACGCTCCCCCAAGCAACAACAGGCGCTGGCGGCGTTACGGCAAGGCAAAATCTGGCGCGACCAGGTCGCCACGCTCGAATTTAATGATGCCGCGTTGCAGGCGCTACGCAAAAAAGGTCTGTGTGATTTAGCAAGTGAAACACCAGAGTTTAGCGACTGGCGAACGAACTATGCCGTTTCTGGTGAGCGGTTGCGATTGAATACCGAACAGGCCACCGCCGTTGGCGCAATTCATAGCGCGGCAGATACTTTTTCTGCCTGGCTGCTGGCGGGCGTTACCGGTTCCGGTAAAACGGAGGTTTATCTCAGTGTACTGGAAAACGTGCTCGCTCAGGGCAAACAGGCGCTGGTGATGGTGCCGGAAATCGGCCTGACACCGCAAACTATCGCCCGTTTTCGTGAACGTTTTAATGCCCCCGTGGAAGTTCTGCATTCCGGCCTGAACGACAGCGAGCGGCTTTCGGCGTGGTTGAAAGCGAAAAATGGCGAGGCGGCGATTGTGATCGGCACCCGCTCCGCGCTGTTTACGCCGTTTAAAAATCTCGGCGTGATTGTCATTGATGAAGAGCACGACAGCTCCTACAAGCAGCAGGAAGGCTGGCGCTATCATGCCCGCGACCTGGCGGTGTATCGTGCGCACAGCGAGCAAATCCCGATTATTCTTGGCTCCGCAACGCCCGCGCTGGAAACGTTATGCAACGTCCAGCAGAAAAAATACCGCCTGCTGCGCCTGACCCGTCGGGCAGGGAATGCGCGTCCGGCAATTCAACATGTGCTGGATTTAAAAGGTCAGAAGGTGCAGGCAGGTCTGGCTCCGGCGTTAATCACCCGTATGCGCCAGCATTTACAGGCCAACAATCAGGTTATCCTCTTTCTTAATCGTCGGGGTTTTGCGCCTGCGCTGCTGTGCCACGACTGCGGCTGGATAGCCGAATGCCCACGTTGCGATCACTACTACACGCTGCATCAGGCGCAACAGCATTTGCACTGTCACCACTGTGACAGTCAGCGTCCGGTGCCGCGCCAGTGCCCTTCCTGCGGTTCCACGCACCTGGTCCCCGTGGGGCTGGGCACCGAACAGCTTGAACAGACGCTTGCGCCGATGTTCCCCGGCGTGCCCATTTCACGTATCGACCGCGATACCACCAGCCGCAAAGGGGCGCTGGAACAGCAACTGGCGAAAGTGCATCGCGGCGGCGCGAGGATTTTGATCGGCACACAAATGCTGGCGAAAGGTCACCACTTTCCGGATGTGACGCTGGTGGCGTTACTGGATGTGGACGGCGCGCTGTTTTCTGCCGATTTTCGCTCGGCAGAACGTTTCGCCCAGCTTTACACCCAGGTCGCCGGTCGTGCCGGGCGTGCGGGTAAACAGGGCGAAGTGGTGCTGCAAACGTACCATCCGGAACATCCTCTGTTGCAAACGTTGCTCTATAAAGGCTACGACGCCTTTGCCGAACAGGCGCTGGCTGAGCGACGCATGATGCAGCTGCCGCCGTGGACCAGCCATGTGATTGTGCGTGCGGAAGATCATAACAATCAGCACGCGCCGCTGTTCCTGCAACAACTGCGTAATCTGATCCTTTCCAGCCCGCTGGCAGACGACAAACTGTGGATTCTCGGCCCGGTTCCGGCTCTGGCACCTAAGCGTGGTGGCCGCTGGCGCTGGCAGATCTTGTTGCAGCACCCTTCCCGCGTGCGCTTGCAACACATCATTAGTGGTACGCTGGCGCTTATTAATACAATACCGGATTCCCGCAAGGTGAAATGGGTGTTGGATGTCGATCCCATCGAAGGCTAATGCGCAAACGTTGCGAGGCGGATCGAAAAATTCAATATTCATCACACTTTTCATGAAAATTCTGTAACCGTTTTCACGCGCTATCTGCTAAAAATGTTGCCGATGTGAAGTAAACATGGATGTAGTACGCCTGACGTACCAGGCGAGGAGTGAGTGTGAAAGCGAAGAAGCAGGAAACTGCCGCGACCATGAAAGACGTTGCCCTCAAGGCAAAAGTCTCTACAGCGACTGTCTCCCGAGCATTAATGAATCCCGATAAAGTCTCCCAGGCCACCCGTAATCGGGTTGAAAAAGCGGCCCGGGAAGTGGGTTATTTACCGCAGCCTATGGGGCGCAACGTCAAGCGTAATGAATCCCGCACCATTCTGGTGATTGTCCCGGATATCTGCGATCCCTTCTTTAGCGAAATTATTCGCGGTATCGAAGTTACGGCGGCAAATCACGGATATCTGGTGCTGATTGGCGACTGTGCGCATCAAAATCAGCAGGAAAAAACCTTTATCGATTTGATCATCACCAAGCAAATTGATGGCATGTTGCTGCTGGGTTCAAGGCTGCCGTTTGATGCCAGCATTGAGGAACAGCGTAATCTGCCGCCGATGGTGATGGCGAACGAATTTGCACCGGAACTGGAGCTGCCTACCGTTCATATCGACAATCTGACCGCCGCATTTGATGCAGTAAATTATTTATATGAGCAAGGGCATAAACGGATTGGCTGTATAGCCGGTCCCGAAGAGATGCCACTGTGTCACTACCGCCTGCAAGGCTATGTTCAGGCGCTGCGTCGCTGCGGAATTATGGTTGATCCACAATACATCGCCCGTGGCGACTTCACCTTCGAAGCCGGAAGCAAAGCAATGCAACAGCTGCTTGATCTTCCACAACCGCCTACTGCAGTCTTCTGCCATAGCGATGTGATGGCGCTCGGCGCACTTTCTCAGGCAAAACGCCAGGGGCTGAAAGTCCCGGAAGACCTTTCCATAATCGGTTTTGATAACATCGACCTGACGCAATTTTGTGATCCGCCGCTGACAACCATCGCGCAGCCGCGTTACGAAATCGGTCGGGAAGCTATGCTGTTATTGCTTGATCAAATGCAGGGGCAACACGTTGGCAGTGGCTCTCGTTTAATGGACTGCGAACTTATCATCCGGGGATCAACACGCGCGTTACCTTAAAGTAAACCTTTAAGACTGCCGTGACTGGTCAAAGGCCCGCCGCTTAAGTAACATGGCGGGCTGACGAACGAATAAATACAGCGAAACGATAGTGGCACAACGAGATTATGTACGCCGCAGCCAACCGGCACCTTCGCGGCGAAAAAAGAGCACCTCACGGAAAAAGCAACGAAATCTGCCTGCGGTTTCTCCCGCTATGGTCGCTATTGCTGCCGCCGTTCTTGTGACCTTTATCGGTGGTCTGTACTTCATTACGCATCACAAGAAAGAAGAGTCCGAGACGCTGCAAAGCCAGAAAGTGACCGGAAACGGACTACCACCAAAACCAGAAGAACGCTGGCGCTACATTAAAGAGCTGGAAAGTCGCCAGCCGGGTGTGCGTGCGCCCACAGAACCTTCTGCCGGTGGTGAAGTGAAAACGCCGGAGCAACTGACACCAGAACAACGTCAGCTTCTTGAACAAATGCAGGCTGATATGCGCCAGCAGCCAACGCAGCTGGTTGAGGTTCCGTGGAATGAACAGACGCCGGAACAGCGTCAGCAAACGCTACAACGCCAGCGTCAGGCGCAGCAATTAGCGGAGCAGCAACGCCTGGCTCAGCAGTCGCGTACGACTGAACAAAGCTGGCAGCAGCAGACGCGTACGTCGCAAGCCGCGCCGGTACAGGCGCAACCGCGCCAGTCTAAACCAGCTTCTACTCAGCAGCCGTACCAGGATCTGCTGCAAACCCCTGCGCACACGACCGCGCAGTCGAAGCCGCAGCAAGCTGCGCCGGTTGCTCGTGCCGCTGACGCGCCAAAACCGACGGCGGAGAAAAAAGACGAACGCCGCTGGATGGTGCAGTGCGGTTCGTTCAGAGGCGCGGAACAGGCAGAGACGGTACGTGCTCAGCTGGCGTTCGAAGGATTTGACTCGAAAATCACCACCAACAATGGCTGGAATCGTGTGGTCATTGGCCCGGTGAAAGGCAAAGAGAACGCAGACAGCACCCTCAATCGGTTGAAGATGGCGGGTCATACAAACTGCATTCGGCTCGCCGCCGGGGGTTGAAACCCTCAAAATCCCCCCCATCTATAATTGCATTATGCCCCGTACTTTTGTACGGGGTTTGTACTCTGTATTCGTAACCAAGGGGTCAGCTCGTGACAACTATAGTAAGCGTACGCCGTAACGGCCATGTGGTCATCGCTGGTGATGGTCAGGCCACGTTGGGCAATACCGTAATGAAAGGCAACGTGAAAAAGGTCCGCCGTCTGTACAACGACAAAGTCATCGCGGGCTTTGCGGGCGGTACTGCGGATGCTTTTACGCTGTTCGAACTGTTTGAACGTAAACTGGAAATGCATCAGGGCCATCTGGTTAAAGCCGCCGTTGAGCTGGCAAAAGACTGGCGTACCGATCGCATGCTGCGCAAACTTGAAGCACTGCTGGCAGTCGCGGATGAAACTGCATCGCTTATCATCACCGGTAACGGTGACGTGGTGCAGCCAGAAAACGATCTTATTGCTATCGGCTCCGGCGGCCCTTACGCCCAGGCTGCGGCGCGCGCGCTGTTAGAAAACACTGAACTTAGCGCCCGTGAAATTGCTGAAAAGGCGTTGGATATTGCAGGCGACATTTGCATCTATACCAACCATTTCCACACCATCGAAGAATTAAGCTACAAAGCGTAAGGATCTCCCATGTCTGAAATGACCCCACGCGAAATCGTCAGCGAACTGGATAAGCACATCATCGGCCAGGACAACGCCAAGCGTTCTGTGGCGATTGCTCTGCGTAACCGCTGGCGTCGCATGCAGCTCAACGAAGAGCTGCGCCATGAAGTGACCCCGAAAAATATCCTGATGATCGGCCCGACCGGTGTCGGTAAAACTGAAATCGCCCGTCGTCTGGCTAAGCTGGCGAATGCGCCGTTCATCAAAGTTGAAGCGACCAAATTCACCGAAGTGGGCTATGTCGGTAAGGAAGTGGATTCTATTATTCGCGATCTGACCGATGCCGCCGTGAAAATGGTACGCGTCCAGGCTATCGAGAAAAACCGTTATCGCGCTGAAGAACTGGCAGAAGAACGTATTCTCGACGTGCTGATCCCACCTGCTAAAAACAACTGGGGACAGACCGAACAGCAGCAGGAACCGTCCGCTGCTCGTCAGGCATTCCGCAAAAAACTGCGTGAAGGCCAGCTTGATGACAAAGAAATCGAGATCGATCTTGCCGCAGCACCGATGGGCGTTGAAATTATGGCTCCTCCAGGCATGGAAGAGATGACCAGCCAGCTGCAGTCCATGTTCCAGAACCTGGGCGGCCAGAAGCAAAAAGCGCGTAAGCTGAAAATCAAAGATGCCATGAAGCTGCTGATTGAAGAAGAAGCGGCGAAACTGGTGAACCCGGAAGAGCTGAAGCAAGACGCTATCGACGCTGTTGAGCAGCACGGGATCGTGTTTATCGACGAAATCGACAAAATCTGTAAGCGCGGCGAGTCTTCCGGTCCGGATGTTTCTCGTGAAGGCGTTCAGCGTGACCTGCTGCCGCTGGTAGAAGGTTGCACCGTTTCCACCAAACACGGGATGGTCAAAACTGACCACATTCTGTTTATCGCTTCTGGCGCGTTCCAGATTGCGAAACCGTCTGACCTAATCCCGGAACTGCAAGGTCGTCTGCCAATCCGCGTTGAACTGCAGGCACTGACCACCAGCGACTTCGAGCGTATTCTGACCGAGCCGAATGCCTCTATCACCGTGCAGTACAAAGCACTGATGGCGACTGAAGGCGTAAATATCGAGTTTACCGACTCCGGTATTAAACGCATCGCGGAAGCGGCATGGCAGGTGAACGAATCTACCGAAAACATCGGTGCTCGTCGTTTACACACTGTTCTGGAGCGTTTAATGGAAGAGATTTCCTACGACGCCAGCGATTTAAGCGGTCAAAATATCACTATTGACGCAGATTATGTGAGCAAACGTCTGGATGCGTTGGTGGCAGATGAAGATCTGAGCCGTTTTATCCTATAATCGCGTTCAATCATTTTCATCATTGTTTGATGGGGCTGAAAGGCCCCATTTTTATTGGCGCGTATTATGACTGAACAACAAATTAGCCGAACTCAGGCGTGGCTGGAAAGTTTACGACCTAAAACCCTCCCCCTCGCCTTTGCTGCAATTATCGTCGGGACGGCGCTGGCATGGTGGCAAGGTCATTTTGATCCGCTGGTCGCCCTGCTGGCACTGATTACCGCCGGGCTATTACAGATCCTTTCTAACCTCGCCAATGATTACGGCGATGCGGTAAAAGGCAGCGATAAACCTGACCGCATTGGGCCGCTACGCGGCATGCAAAAAGGGGTCATTACCCAGCAAGAGATGAAACGGGCGCTCATTATTACCGTCGTGCTCATCTGTCTCTCCGGGCTGGCACTGGTTGCAGTGGCGTGCCATACGCTGGCTGATTTTGTCGGTTTCCTGATTCTTGGCGGGTTGTCGATCATTGCCGCTATCACCTACACCGTGGGCAATCGTCCTTATGGTTATATCGGTCTGGGGGATATTTCCGTACTGGTTTTCTTTGGCTGGTTAAGCGTCATGGGGAGCTGGTATTTACAGGCTCATACATTGATTCCGGCACTGATCCTTCCGGCGACCGCATGCGGCCTGCTGGCAACGGCAGTACTGAACATTAATAACCTGCGTGATATCAATAGCGACCGCGAAAACGGCAAAAACACGCTGGTGGTGCGCTTAGGTGAAGTGAACGCGCGTCGTTATCATGCCTGCCTGCTGATGGGCTCTCTGGTATGTCTGGCGCTGTTTAATCTCTTTTCGCTGCATAGCCTGTGGGGCTGGCTGTTCCTGCTGGCGGCACCGTTGCTGGTGAAGCAAGCCCGTTATGTGATGCGGGAAATGGACCCGGTGGCGATGCGACCGATGCTGGAACGCACTGTCAAGGGGGCGTTACTGACTAACCTGCTGTTTATTTTAGGGATATTCCTAAGCCAGTGGGCAGCATAACTGACAAATATCAATTAACAATTGATGATTTTGCCAACAGCCCACATAGCGCGATATACTGAAAATTCTCGCAGCAACTGAATGTTAAGCCTATGAAATACGATACTTCCGAGCTTTGTGACATCTATCAAGAAGATGTTAACGTCGTGGAACCGCTGTTCTCCAACTTTGGCGGACGGGCGTCGTTTGGCGGACAAATAATCACGGTAAAATGTTTCGAGGACAACGGGTTGCTGTACGATCTGCTCGAACAGAATGGCCGTGGTCGTGTTCTTGTCGTCGATGGCGGTGGTTCTGTTCGTCGCGCACTGGTCGATGCTGAACTGGCGCGTCTGGCAGTACAAAATGAATGGGAAGGTCTGGTTATTTACGGCGCGGTGCGTCAGGTAGATGACCTGGAAGAGTTGGATATCGGCATCCAGGCGATGGCGGCAATTCCGGTTGGTGCCGCTGGCGAAGGCATTGGCGAAAGCGATGTCCGCGTCAATTTTGGCGGTGTAACCTTCTTCTCCGGCGACCATCTTTATGCCGACAATACCGGGATTATTCTTTCAGAAGATCCGCTGGATATTGAATGATAAGAAAGGCACCGCAAGGTGCCTTTTTTCTGCGTTACCTGTTGGCCTACACAGTAAAGAAATTACGCGAAAGATGAAGCGTAATCAGACCTCTTCCATGCGACCCAGCAGGGCCTGCAGACGTTCCTGCCAGCCGTTCTGCTGTTCTTTCAGATGGTTGTTCTCACGCTCCAGCTCTTCGCGCTGATGCTGGGCATTTTGAACTTCCTGCGACAGTGAGTTGTTTTTTTCTTTCAGCTCTTCGATTTCCATCTGCAACAGAGTGATGGTATCAATCGCCTGCTGTACTTTTGCTTCCAGTTTCTCAAACACTTCTAATGACATTGTCATACCTCTCCTGAATTGCAAGGCGTTGATGGATAAAAAATCCTCGTCCCGATTACCGGTGACGCCTTAATAAATACGAGCGCACTTTAGTTAGCTCCGATTGTATGAAGCCGCGCCATCGCTGTCCAGCGGCACGCCTTGCAGATTACGGTTTGCCACACTTTTCATCCTTCTCCTGGTGACATAATCCACATCAATCGAAAATGTTAATAAATTTGTTGCGCGAATGATCTAACAAACATGCATCATGTACAATCAGATGGAATAAATGGCGCGATAACGCTCATTTTATGACGAAGCACACACATTTTAAGTTCGATATTTCTCGTTTTTGCTCGTTAACGATAAGTTTACAGCATGCCTACAAGCATCGTGGAGGTCCGTGACTTTCACGCATACAACAAACATTAACTCTTCAGGATCCGATTATGAGTCAAACATCAACCTTGAAAGGCCAGTGCATTGCTGAATTCCTCGGTACCGGGTTGTTGATTTTTTTCGGTGTGGGTTGCGTTGCAGCACTAAAAGTCGCTGGTGCGTCTTTTGGTCTGTGGGAAATCAGTGTCATTTGGGGACTGGGGGTGGCAATGGCTATCTACCTGACCGCAGGGGTTTCCGGCGCGCATCTTAATCCCGCTGTTACCATTGCATTGTGGCTGTTTGCCTGTTTCGACAAGCGCAAAGTTATTCCTTTTATCGTTTCACAAGTTGCCGGCGCTTTCTGTGCTGCGGCTTTAGTTTACGGGCTTTACTACAATTTATTTTTCGACTTCGAGCAGACTCATCACATTGTTCGCGGCAGCGTTGAAAGTGTTGATCTGGCAGGCACTTTCTCTACTTACCCTAATCCTCATATCAATTTTGTGCAGGCTTTCGCAGTTGAGATGGTGATTACCGCTATTCTGATGGGGCTGATCCTGGCGTTAACGGACGATGGCAACGGTGTACCACGCGGCCCTTTGGCTCCCTTGCTGATTGGTCTACTGATTGCGGTCATTGGCGCATCTATGGGCCCATTGACGGGTTTTGCCATGAACCCAGCGCGTGACTTCGGTCCGAAAGTCTTTGCCTGGCTGGCGGGCTGGGGCAATGTCGCCTTTACCGGCGGCAGAGACATTCCTTACTTCCTGGTGCCGCTTTTTGGCCCTATCGTTGGCGCGATTGTAGGTGCATTTGCCTACCGCAAACTGATTGGTCGCCATTTGCCTTGCGATATCTGTGTTGTGGAAGAAAAGGAAACCACAACTCCTTCAGAACAAAAAGCTTCGCTGTAATATGACTACGGGACAATTAAACATGACTGAAAAAAAATATATCGTTGCGCTCGACCAGGGCACCACCAGCTCCCGCGCGGTCGTAATGGATCACGATGCCAATATCATTAGCGTGTCGCAGCGCGAATTTGAGCAAATCTACCCAAAACCAGGTTGGGTAGAACACGACCCAATGGAAATCTGGGCCACCCAAAGCTCCACGCTGGTAGAAGTGCTGGCGAAAGCCGATATCAGTTCCGATCAAATTGCAGCTATCGGTATTACGAACCAGCGTGAAACCACTATTGTCTGGGAAAAAGAAACCGGCAAGCCTATCTATAACGCCATTGTCTGGCAGTGCCGTCGTACCGCAGAAATCTGCGAGCATTTAAAACGTGACGGTTTAGAAGATTATATCCGCAGCAATACCGGTCTGGTGATTGACCCGTACTTTTCTGGCACCAAAGTGAAGTGGATCCTCGACCATGTGGAAGGCTCTCGCGAGCGTGCACGTCGTGGTGAATTGCTGTTTGGTACGGTTGATACGTGGCTTATCTGGAAAATGACTCAGGGCCGTGTCCATGTGACCGATTACACCAACGCCTCTCGTACCATGTTGTTCAACATCCATACCCTAGGCTGGGACGACAAAATGCTGGAAGTGCTGGATATTCCGCGCGAGATGCTGCCAGAAGTGCGTCGTTCTTCCGAAGTATACGGTCAGACTAACATTGGCGGCAAAGGCGGCACGCGTATTCCAATCTCCGGGATCGCCGGTGACCAGCAGGCCGCGCTGTTTGGTCAGTTGTGCGTGAAAGAAGGGATGGCGAAGAACACCTATGGCACTGGCTGCTTTATGCTGATGAACACTGGCGAGAAAGCGGTGAAATCAGAAAACGGCCTGCTGACCACCATCGCCTGTGGCCCGACTGGCGAAGTGAACTATGCGTTGGAAGGTGCGGTGTTTATGGCAGGCGCATCCATTCAGTGGCTGCGCGATGAGATGAAGTTGATTAACGACGCCTACGATTCCGAATATTTCGCCACCAAAGTGCAAAACACCAATGGTGTGTATGTGGTTCCGGCATTTACCGGGCTGGGTGCGCCGTACTGGGACCCGTATGCGCGCGGGGCGATTTTCGGTCTGACTCGTGGGGTGAACGCTAACCACATTATACGCGCGACGCTGGAGTCTATTGCTTATCAGACGCGTGACGTGCTGGAAGCGATGCAGGCCGACTCTGGTATCCGTCTGCACGCCCTGCGCGTGGATGGTGGCGCAGTAGCAAACAATTTCCTGATGCAGTTCCAGTCCGATATTCTCGGCACCCGCGTTGAGCGCCCGGAAGTGCGCGAAGTCACCGCATTGGGTGCGGCCTATCTCGCAGGCCTGGCGGTTGGCTTCTGGCAGAACCTCGACGAGCTGCAAGAGAAAGCGGTGATTGAGCGCGAGTTCCGTCCAGGCATCGAAACCACTGAGCGTAATTACCGTTACGCAGGCTGGAAAAAAGCGGTCAAACGCGCGATGGCGTGGGAAAAACACGACGAGTAATGTAAATGCCGGATGAAGCGTTTATGCCGCATCCGGTAGTCCTGAAACGTGCGGGGGCAACCCCGCACACATCAATAATCCCACCCTTCCCCTGTGCTACACTTCGCGCCATTCCTTACTGCTTAGAGTTTGCTATGAGACGAGAACTTGCCATCGAATTTTCCCGCGTCACCGA
This sequence comes from Shigella sp. FC1661, assembly GCF_001712525.1. Taxonomy (NCBI): domain Bacteria; kingdom Pseudomonadati; phylum Pseudomonadota; class Gammaproteobacteria; order Enterobacterales; family Enterobacteriaceae; genus Shigella; species Shigella sp. FC1661. Next base: position 3,242 of record NZ_MDGW01000603.1, on the reverse strand, counting down.
ATCTGCGGCGCTGGCTGGCTACAAATGGTTAGGACGCGGCGATAAAAACACCGCGGACGGCGCGGCGGTAAACGCCATGCGTATTATGCTCAACCAGGTCAACATTGACGGCACCATCGTCATTGGTGAAGGTGAAATCGACGAAGCACCGATGCTCTACATTGGTGAAAAAGTCGGTACTGGTCGCGGCGACGCGGTAGATATTGCTGTTGATCCGATTGAAGGCACGCGCATGACGGCGATGGGCCAGGCTAACGCGCTGGCGGTGCTGGCAGTAGGCGATAAAGGCTGCTTCCTCAATGCGCCGGATATGTATATGGAGAAGCTGATTGTCGGGCCGGGAGCCAAAGGCACCATTGATCTGAACCTGCCGCTGGCGGATAACCTGCGCAATGTAGCGGCGGCGCTCGGCAAACCGTTGAGCGAACTGACGGTAACGATTCTAGCTAAACCACGCCACGATGCCGTTATCGCTGAAATGCAGCAACTCGGCGTACGCGTATTTGCTATTCCGGATGGCGACGTTGCGGCCTCAATTCTCACCTGTATGCCAGACAGCGAAGTTGACGTGCTGTACGGTATTGGTGGCGCGCCGGAAGGCGTAGTTTCTGCGGCGGTGATCCGCGCATTAGATGGCGACATGAACGGTCGTCTGCTGGCGCGTCATGACGTCAAAGGCGACAACGAAGAGAATCGTCGCATTGGCGAGCAGGAGCTGGCACGCTGCAAAGCGATGGGCATCGAAGCCGGTAAAGTATTGCGCCTGGGCGATATGGCGCGCAGCGATAACGTCATCTTCTCTGCCACCGGTATTACCAAAGGCGATCTGCTGGAAGGCATTAGCCGCAAAGGCAATATCGCGACTACCGAAACGCTGCTGATCCGCGGCAAGTCACGCACCATTCGCCGCATTCAGTCCATCCACTATCTGGATCGCAAAGACCCGGAAATGCAGGTGCACATCCTCTGATTGGTTTGATCGATTGAGCCTTCCAGTCCTTCGGGACTGGAATTTTTTTGTTCGGAGAACGAAGATAAGGCAAGTCAATCAAAACAGGAGAAAAACATGGCTGATTGGGTAACAGGCAAAGTCACTAAAGTGCAGAACTGGACCGACGCCCTGTTTAGTCTCACCGTTCACGCCCCCGTGCTTCCGTTTACCGCCGGGCAATTCACCAAGCTTGGCCTTGAAATCGACGGCGAACGCGTCCAGCGCGCCTACTCCTATGTTAACTCGCCCGATAATCCCGATCTGGAGTTTTACCTGGTCACCGTCCCCGATGGCAAATTAAGCCCACGATTGGCGGCACTGAAACCAGGCGATGAAGTGCAGGTGGTTAGCGAAGCAGCTGGCTTCTTTGTTCTGGATGAAGTACCAGATTGCGAAACGCTATGGATGCTGGCAACCGGTACAGCGATTGGCCCTTATTTATCGATTCTGCAACTAGGCAAAGATTTAGATCGCTTCAAAAATCTGGTCCTGGTTCACGCCGCACGTTATGCCGCCGACTTAAGCTATTTGCCACTGATGCAAGAACTGGAAAAACGCTACGAAGGCAAACTGCGCATTCAGACGGTGGTCAGTCGGGAAACGGCAGCGGGGTCGCTCACCGGACGGATACCGGCATTAATTGAAAGTGAGGAACTGGAAAGCGCGATTGGCCTGCCGATGAATAAAGAAACCAGCCATGTGATGCTGTGCGGCAATCCACAGATGGTGCGCGATACACAACAGTTGCTGAAAGAGACCCGGCAGATGACGAAACATTTACGTCGCCGACCGGGCCATATGACAGCGGAGCATTACTGGTAAGCGGTTACTTATCGATAAACGGCACGATGAGCAAATCCGCACTCATCTTATTGATCATCCCGCGATATGCCGGCATCAAACGGTTGATAAATGAGTGATGATGACCACAGACAAGGAGGTCGCACTGCTCTTTTTGCATAATTTCCAGCAGTGTTTCCGGCATTTCTCCGCGTTCAATACGCAGTTTTGTCTTCGGCCATTGAATATTTTTCGTCAGTTTATACAGCTTGTTATCCGACTTATTCTTCAACAATTGAAGAATATCTTCTGTTGCAGGGAAGTAGATACCCGGATACAACTCGCTTAAGCCATCATCAATATGAATTAACGTCAGGTGAGCGTCATTATGTCTGGCGAGCTCCAGAGCTTTATTCACCAGTAAGGCATCTTCTTCATTCCCGGAAATTGCCACGCCAATGTGTTTATAAGCCATGTTTAACTCCTTCTAAAGCAACTCCATCAAGCTAACGAACGCAGTGATAACTCAAAAATAATCATCTCGGCCTGGCATGAGAAAGTGAAGGCCGCATCAAGCTCAACTTGCCCCTCCAGATCCTTAATCTTGTAGGCCACGCTGGCCCCTTCATCTGCAGAGGATGCAGCGGCGGCAAGCTCTTTCAGTTTGGTCATAAAAGACTCTGCTTCTTCGCGGGTGGCAAAAAAGCGCGAAAACTTACTGGTACAGTTGTCGTTATCAATCACCGTACCGATATCAATCGCACATCCTTTAGTACTGCATTTATCTACGACATCTTTCATAGGGCACCTCTGTATATTCGCCTCTCTGTCGATTACGACTTAAGAATAATGCGCCGTTAAGGGAAGAACAAACAAGTAATGATCTTATGGATTACCATTTTTTTGATATTGCTTAAGGTGAAGAGTTCAGAAGGATTTTCCGGGTATTGTCATTTGCATCGTGGAAATAACAATCCCGGAAAAAAATAGCAGTAAGAGATATATTAAAGGTTAATTACTTGATTTATTGTCGGCTTTATACTTCACATCCTGAGTATCTTTACCATATGAGGTGTACTGGCAATAGCGGACACTACCATTTGTTCTTTTTTTAAGCAGCCATCTGATGATATTTTTCCCTGAAGGCTGCCGGGGAGATATTCCCCAGACGAGAGTGACGACGCTGACGATTGTAGAAAATCTCAATGTATTCCCGTATTACTGAGATGGCTTCATCCCGGTTATTAAAACGATAGTGGCTCAGGCTCTCATTTTTCAGCGTTCCCCAGAAGCTTTCCATCGGAGCGTTGTCGTAACAGTGACCTTTACGCGACATTGATGTTTTCAGACCAGACTGCTCCTGTATGACCCGGTAATCGTATGCGCAGTACTGTGAACCTCGATCAGAGTGGTGGATTAGCCCGGCAGGTGGGCGCTGGCTCCTGAGCGCCATAAACAGGGCTTTACCTGT
>NZ_MDGW01000602.1:0-15449 GCF_001712525.1 Shigella sp. FC1661 | reverse complement strand
TGCATATCTGACACTTTGGTTCCCACTACTTATTTGGTGGACACCACTTTGTCTAATTCGTCAGATTCTGACCAGACGGTTCAGGCTGTACGCTTACGTGCAAAATACGCTGTTGCTTTTTTAATATATCTCGCTCAAGGCGAGCTTCATTTAACGCCTTACGCAGTTGCAGAATTTCAGATTCCAGTTCAGCCACCGTGCGGGAACCAGGAGTACCGAGCCCTTTTCTGGCGGCGGTAACCCATTGTCCTAAAGTGCCTTCAGGAAGGGATAATCGGGAAGCGCCTTCACTGATCGAAAGTTGATTTTCAAGAACCGTTCTGACAGCTTCGGCTTTGAACTCTTTAGAGTAACGTTGGTTTTTTCTGCTCATTATTAGCTCCTTCTGATGCCATTCTATTTCAGGAAGGAGTGTCCGTTAAACTCAGGCTACCTCAGTCTGCAGTTACTGGAACAACATTGGGTTTGTGCGGTAAGAGGCAATCATGAACAGATGGCGATGGATGCGCTGGCATCCCAGCAGATGTCTTTGTGGTTGATGAATGGCTGCGACTGGTTTATTGCGCTGGCAGATAATCAACAGAAACAAGCGAAAACGGCGCTGGAAAAATGTCAGCATTTGCCCTTTATTCTTGAAGTACACAGTCGCACCGGCAAGCATGTTATTGCTCATGCGGATTATCCAGATGATGTTTATGAATGGCAAAAGGACGTTGATTTGCATCAGGTCTTGTGGAGCCGCTCGCGATTAGGTGAACGCCAAAAAGGGCAGGGAATTACAGGTGCTGATCATTTCTGGTTTGGTCATACACCGTTGCGACATCGCGTGGATATTGGCAACCTGCATTATATTGATACCGGTGCTGTCTTTGGGGGCGAACTGACTCTTGTGCAATTGCAATGATTAAAAATCACCGTACTCCTGTGCAGGTCGCCAGAAACCATCTATAAAATCCTCAATCGGAAAACAACCGCCCTGGCGGATCCGTTGATCGCTCATAGAATAAAGACACTGCTGTTCCGTGTTGTAGACATCCACAACAATATCTTCACAACCGCCATCCAGGTAGCAAACAAAAAGTACCAGCGCGAACATTTCATCCCCGAAGTGTGGTGCCGTACCGTTAAGTTTAGGAGAGATTTTACAACGGGGGAATAACCAGGACAAATAACCCGCCATGCCGACGGGTTCTTTTTGGATCAGGCAAGACGCATAATCCAGGCATCAGATTGTTGATCGTAACGGGTACGGTAAAGGACAGAGTGTTCGCCATTTAGCAGGGCAGGGATACTGGTTTCAGCATCCCAGGCATCGAGTTGCATACATAAATCGGGGTCAGATTTACAAAGAATGGTTAACGTTCGATCACCCGGCGATTCACCGTGTAATTCGCCGTCGTCGATTTCAAAAGCGCCTATGCGCACACTGGTTTTCATCTTCGTGCTCTCCATTTAGCTGCCGGTTGTGGTACGACCAGTCCGATCGCACCATTTTTCAGCCTAGTTGAGGCAGCCGAATGTGCCAGTCAAAAAGTGCGCTTTTTTTGTGCGCTGTCAGGCGTTACCGGTAAAAAGTTTCCCATCGCGCACCAGTTCACGCGGATAGCTGTTTTTCAATCGCGAACCAATCCGTTTGGCTAAACCAATCGGTTGATGCTGGAAAGTAACCAACACGTCATCCGCCACTGGCGCGGCTTGCGGGTAAACATCGCGCCCGCGATACCACTCCTCCGCTTCCTGCGGTGTCAGTTCAAAAGCGTTCACATTGTCGGGGGTGGCAAGGGCAATAACTGCTTCATGCTGCCAGCGATAACCTTTGTTGTGCGTTTCGGCAAGTTTAATCCCCAAGCGAGAAAATCGGACTTTACCGATCAGGGCTTCAATGCCCACCGGGAACAACCACAGTTCTTTGTCACGCTGCCAGAGGCGCAGGTTTTCATCCCAGTTTAAGCCAACATCTGCAGCCGCCTGGCGAATTTGTCCAGCTTCGCGATCTTTCACCGGGCTGAACGGAAAATTACCGACTTTGTATTTGGGGGCGGGTAAGGCGGGAATCGCCTGAGTTTTACGCAGACGAGCAACGAAGAAGCCTTCGCAGTCGTAAATTTGTGGGAAAACATGCAAAAAGCCTTCTTCGGTCAGCGCTTTGTTTGCACCAGGGAAGAGATCGCCAAGTGGTAAAAACTCTACTGCGTCGGGGTAAGTCTCTTTCAGCCACAGGCAAACGGCTTCGTTTTCTTCCTGGTTTAAGGTACAGGTCGAGTAAACCAGCGTACCACCAGGACGTAATGCATGAAAGGCGCTGTCGATAAGCTCCCGTTGTGTAGCTGCGATTTCCTGATTGCTTTCTGGTGACCAGTTTTTTAGCGCATCGGGATCTTTACGCACCACGCCTTCGCCGGAGCAGGGAGCGTCCAGCAAAATGGCATCAAACATTTCTGGCACTGCCGCACCAAACACGCGGCCATCAAAATGTGTGAGCGCAACATTACTGATGCCACAGCGGCTGATATTGGCATGTAACACTTTTACCCGACTGGCGGAAAACTCATTGGCAAGGATTGCCCCTTCGTTATTCATCCGCGCGGCAATTTGCGTCGTTTTTGAGCCTGGCGCAGCAGCGACATCCATCACCCGCTGTGGTGCATTACCGTCAGCAAACAAGGCGGCGACGGGCAACATTGAACTGGCTTCCTGAATATAAAACAGGCCACTTAAATGCTCGGCGGTACTACCCAATGGCAATGCATCTTCATTGTCGCGTTCAATCCAGAAACCTTCTTCACACCACGGAATTGGCGTAAGCGTCCAGCCATAAGGAGCGGTTAATTGCAGGAAATCAGCAACGGAGATTTTCAGCGTATTAACGCGAATGCTGCGGCGCAACGGGCGCTGACAGGCGGCAAGAAAATCATCAAATGAGAGCGTCGAAGGCATAGCTTCGCGCATTTGTGTCAGAAACGCGTCCGGGAAATAAACGGTGTGTTGGGCCACGAGCATGTACCACTGGCAAAAAAACAGGCGCGCAGTTTAGCATAAACGCTCCGGCGCAGGCACGCCGGAGCAGTGGGCATTATTTGGGAAGCGCAGTTCCCCATTCACGCCACTCTTTCGGTTCACTTTCCTGCAACAGGAAGTGTTTGCCTTCCTGGGCTTTCGGTGCCAGTGGCGTACCCGGAGGCGTGGCGAAGGCGATGCCGCCACGGATAAACTGGTTAAAGGTGCCGGTTTTCACTACGCCGCCCGTCAGACCAAAGTCCAGACTGTAACCCGATGCCAACCAGAAGACGGAATTGTTACGCACCAGGTGTTGATAGCGTTTACTGATGCGCATCGCAATCATCACGCGATCTGACAATGTCCCCAGCGTCATTCCGGTAACCGTACCTACTTCCAGACCACGGAACAGCACAGGCGTACCAATACCTAACGAACCGGCTTCCGGTGCTTCGGCAATAATGCTTAAGCCATCCAGGTAACGCGAATCAGTAATAGTAGCTTCTTGCAACTCAAAGTCACGGCGAGGATTACCCCGACCTGGTTCGACATTGATATACGGCTGGAGGATAGTATTTAGATGCTCAACGCCTGCGGCTGAAATTTGCGGTGTGACCACCGAGAAGCGCGTACCGCCGCGGGCGAAGGTCTGGACATACTCCGGATAGAGCACCGCCTTTGCCTGTACTTCATTGCGCGCGGTAATCAGATCCAGCGTCTGGATTTGCCCGATATCAATACCGAGATAGCGAATTGGCATCCCGACCGCCAGTTTTCCGGCATCGAAAGCGTGAAGCGTAATCTGCCCACCAACCGCACGGGCCGCTGTTTCGGAAGCATACAGAATTCGTTTGTCGCCTTTACGCTGACTGGCGCTGGCACCGCTGAGGTTATCGAAGCTAATGGCTCCCTTTAATGCTCTGGAGAGCGGGGATGCCTGTACGGTCAGGCCACTACCATTCAGCTGAACTTTCGCCCCGCCTTCTGCCCAGAACACGCTATTGCTGGTCAGAAGGTTGCGATACTCCGGCTTAATATGCAGATCGATATCAAACGCGTTAGCTCGCGGACGCACGGTAATCACTTCACCAACTTCAAATTTACGGTACAGCACTACCGATCCTGCCTGCACATCCGGCAGCGTCTCTGCACTCAAACTCACGGTTGTGGTGGGTAAATCGCTAAGGCTGTTCTCCAGCGCTTTTTCCAGATTGGCATACAGTGGATAGCTGGCTTTCATCTCACCTTTATCGCCTGGCAGAATACGTATCCCGCCGTTAATCCATTCTGAGGCGCTGGCACCAAGAAACTCAACGCCATCCAGCCCCACCTTCACGTCGACACGGCTGTTGACGACAAATTTGCTATCGCCTTTTACCAGTTCGCGATGCTGAGGCTCGATGGCGACGGTAAAGGTAACGCCTTTGCTGGTGAGTTTACGATCAATAACCTGGCCTACCTGCACGCCGTGAAGAATGAGCGGCTGACCCGTATCAATACCGTAACTTTCCGGCGCGGTCAGGGTCAGCGTCAGAACATCAGGTTCATGCAGCAGTGCTTTTTCGCCTGGCACAACAACGAACTCTTTGCGTGGCTCGCCATCGCCGGGTACCAACTCGAAGGTTTTGCCAGTCAGCAGGGCGCTGAGATTGGCATCGCTAAGGGATAATTTCGGATTACGTAATTCGATGCGGGTATTTTCACGAAGCAGGGTAACGACGCTGGGATCAACTGTCATTTCCCCAGTGACTTTACCACCAGGATTTAAATCCAGTTTAGTTAGCTGTCCGACTTCCAGTCCCTGATACATTAATGGCGTCGAGTCGGCGGTTAATCCGGCCCCACTCGGCAGTTCCAGTTTGATTATTACGCCACGCTGGCTATGGGCGAGGTCTTCATACAGACCAAAGGTATCTTCCGCCTCGGCAGGTTTCGACTCTTCTGGTGAATCGAAGGCAATCGCACCGTTAACCAGTGCCGCCAGGCTTTCCAGTTTCACCTTCGCGCCACTGATACTGACATTGGCATCAACGCCGGAAACGTTCCAGAAACGGCTACCTTTTTTCACCAGATCGGTAAAACGCCGCTCGATCAGGACATCAATCACCACGCCTTGTTTGTTGGGATTGATGGCATAGTCGTAGACTTTTCCCACCGGGATCTTGCGGAAATAGACCAATGAACCGCTGTTCAGCGAACCGAGATCGGGGGCTTGCAGGTGGATCATCAGATCGCCATTGTCCAGCCGATATTTCGGTTGGGTATCGAGTGCGACAAAGTGATCCTGCTCTTTACCTGTACCCGGCATCATGCCGATATAGTTCCCACCGACGAGGGCGTCCAGCCCGGAGACACCTGCCAACGATGCTTTTGGCGTCACCAGCCAGAATTGAGTCTCTTCGCGCAGCGCATCTTTCATATCGGACTTGATGCTGACCTTGACTTCAATCTTACGAAGATCGTCGCTGAGGCTGATATCCTGCACTGTTCCGACTTCAACGCCCTGATAACGAACAGGCGTACGGCCCGGGACAATACCATCCGCCGACATAAAGTCGATGGTGACGGTATTACTTCGGTCCTGATAACTGTCCCAAATCAGCCAACCGGCAATCATTAGCGCGATGAAAGGCAGCAGCCAGAAAGGTGAGATACGGCGTTTATTTTTAATCTGCGCTTCAGTCGTCGAAGCGGGCGTTTCCTGACTCATGTGCATCCCAAAGTAAGCGGCTGTCCAGCCATTCCACAGCAAGAATAGTCAAAATTACGGCTGCGCCAAAATAAAACGCAGCGGTCCGATAGTAAAAGCGAGGATCTGATCGCGATTAATCAGCGACATGGTTAAAGATATGACAAACAGGTCGAGCATCGACCAGCGTCCAATCCAGGTCACCATCCGCAGTAACAGAATGCGTGTGCGTAAACCTTGCTGGCATTTAAAATGAGTGCTCAACAGTAAAGTGAACATGACGATCACTTTAGTAAACGGTACCAGAATACTGGCGATAAACACGATTCCGGCGACCGCAATGTTGCTACTTGCCAGCGACATAATCCCGGAAAGAATCGTATCTTCCTGCCGGCCACCATTCAGATAAATGATAGAAATAGGCAATAGGTTGGCTGGTAACAACAAAACGATTGACGCTAACAGCGCCGCCCAGCATTTTTGCAAACTATGACGACGACGCAGGCGTAGCGGGATATGGCAACGCGGGCAGCGACCACGCTGATCAGGATAGCCGGTAAAATGGCACCCAAGACAGACACGAAGTTTCTCGTCCCTACGCGTAGCGGGGCGCTGCGGATAATATCGCTCCCACAGCTCCTCAACATTAAGATGTGACAACGTCACCGTCGTTAAAATCACCAACGCCACAAAAGAGAACAAGCCGACACCCGCCTGGATATGGGCATAATCCTGTACCTTTATAGAAGCAACGCCAATGCCGACCAGGTAGATATCCAGCATTACCCACTCTTTAAGACGCTCAAGCATCAGCAGTACCGGACGTAAATTCATTCCCAGTCGGTTACCAAACCATAAATATGCTATGGAGGACACCAGAATGAGGGGGGCACCAATAACGCAGAAAAAGACCATCGCCCCCGTTATCGTATCGCCCTGTTTGGTCATTTGCCAGATGCCTTGCATGACGTTTGCGTCGATACGAATACCTAACAGCCAGATATGCAACAGCGGTTCGCCCCAGGCAAACGGCATCAGCAACAGCATGGTGAAAGCCATTGCCGCCAGGCGCGTTAGCGACCAGTCGCGCCCGTCGCGAATTTTTGCCTGACAGCGCGGACAATAGGCACTCTGATGAGAATTTATCTCGGGCAGGCTAAACAGCATGTCACATTGCGGGCAACGTTGGTAATCACCACGCGGCAGTTCCTCGCCGATTGACCTCACTGTTATCTTTTTTGTCGGCGTAATTTGTGGTGTGTTAAGAGCCATGACGTGCCAAATGTAATAAGAATTAACATTAATCTTAACCCATGATGGGAATGATCTTGAGCATTAACGCATTTAATGCTTATTTTAATAGGCTGGCAGTTCCAGGTAAGACAAACAAGTGATTATATAATGAACAAAACAGAATTTTACGCGGATTTAAATCGCGACTTTAACGCGCTGATGGCGGGAGAAACCAGTTTTCTGGCAACGCTTGCGAACACCAGTGCGTTGTTATACGAGCGTCTCACTGACGTAAACTGGGCAGGTTTTTATTTGCTTGAGGACGATACACTGGTACTCGGACCATTTCAGGGCAAAATTGCCTGTGTCCGGATACCCGTCGGGCGCGGGGTGTGCGGCACTGCGGTTGCCCGCAATCAAGTGCAGCGTATCGAGGATGTTCACGCGTTTGACGGGCATATTGCCTGTGATGCGGCGAGTAATTCTGAAATTGTTCTGCCGCTGGTGGTGAAAAATCAGATTATTGGTGTTCTTGACATCGATAGTACCGTCTTCGGTCGCTTTACAGACGAGGACGAGCAAGGCTTACGTCAGCTTGTGGCACAGCTTGAAAAAGTGCTTGCAACGACGGATTACAAAAAATTCTTTGCGAGCGTCGCAGGATAATCAACGGATAACGTAGCATTTACTGGTAGCGTCATTATAATGACGCCTGTTCATGCCTGCGCTTGTTGGCTACGTCCGTTGTAATCAGGAAATTTCATGGAAAATCAACCTAAGTTGAATAGCAGTAAAGAAGTAATCGCGTTTCTGGCCGAACGTTTTCCCCACTGTTTCAGTGCGGAAGGTGAAGCGCGTCCGCTGAAAATCGGTATTTTTCAGGATTTGGTCGATCGTGTTGCCGGGGAAATGAACCTGAGCAAAACGCAATTACGATCCGCTTTACGTCTCTACACTTCGAGCTGGCGTTATCTTTACGGTGTTAAACCCGGCGCAACGCGTGTCGATCTTGACGGCAACCCATGCGGTGAGCTGGACGAGCAACATGTAGAGCATGCTCGCAAGCAGCTTGAAGAAGCGAAAGCGCGTGTTCAGGCACAGCGTGCTGAACAGCAAGCGAAAAAACGCGAAGCTGCCGCAGCTGCTGGTGAGAAAGAAGACGCACCGCGCCGCGAACGCAAGCCACGTCCGACCACGCCACGCCGCAAAGAAGGCGCTGAACGTAAACCTCGTGCGCAAAAGCCGGTAGAGAAAGCGCCAAAAACAGTAAAAGCACCTCGCGAAGAACAGCACACCCCGGTTTCTGACATTTCAGCTCTGACTGTCGGACAAGCTCTGAAGGTGAAAGCGGGTCAAAACGCGATGGATGCCACCGTATTAGAAATCACCAAAGACGGCGTCCGCGTCCAGCTGAATTCGGGTATGTCTTTGATTGTGCGCGCAGAACACCTGGTGTTCTGAAACGGAGGCCGGGCCAGGCATGAACATGTTTTTTAGGCTTACCGCGTTAGCTGGCCTGCTTGCAATAGCAGGCCAGACCTTCGCTGTAGAAGATATCACGCGTGCTGATCAAATTCCGGTATTAAAGGAAGAGACGCAGCATGCGACGGTAAGTGAGCGCGTAACGTCGCGCTTCACCCGTTCTCATTATCGCCAGTTCGACCTCGATCAGGCATTTTCGGCCAAAATCTTTGACCGCTACCTGAATCTGCTCGATTACAGCCACAACGTGCTGCTGGCAAGCGATGTTGAACAGTTCGCGAAAAAGAAAACCGAGTTAGGCGATGAACTGCGTTCAGGCAAACTCGACGTTTTCTACGATCTCTACAATCTGGCGCAAAAGCGCCGTTTTGAGCGTTACCAGTACGCTTTGTCGGTACTGGAAAAGCCGATGGATTTCACCGGCAACGACACTTATAACCTTGACCGCAGCAAAGCGCCCTGGCCGAAAAACGAGGCTGAGTTGAACGCGCTGTGGGACAGTAAAGTCAAATTCGACGAGTTAAGCCTGAAGCTGGCAGGAAAAACGGATAAAGAAATTCGTGAAACCCTGACACGCCGCTACAAATTTGCCATTCGTCGTCTGGCGCAAACCAACAGCGAAGATGTTTTCTCGCTGGCAATGACGGCGTTTGCGCGTGAAATCGACCCGCATACCAACTATCTTTCCCCGCGTAATACCGAACAGTTCAACACTGAAATGAGTTTGTCGCTGGAAGGTATTGGCGCAGTGCTGCAAATGGATGATGACTACACCGTTATCAATTCGATGGTGGCAGGTGGTCCGGCAGCGAAGAGTAAAGCTATCAGCGTTGGTGACAAAATTGTCGGTGTTGGTCAAACAGGCAAGCCGATGGTTGACGTGATTGGCTGGCGTCTTGATGATGTGGTTGCCTTAATTAAAGGGCCGAAGGGCAGTAAAGTTCGTCTGGAAATTTTACCTGCTGGTAAAGGGACCAAGACCCGCACTGTAACATTGACCCGTGAACGTATTCGTCTCGAAGACCGCGCGGTTAAAATGTCGGTGAAGACCGTCGGTAAAGAGAAAGTCGGCGTGCTGGATATTCCGGGCTTCTATGTGGGTTTGACAGACGATGTCAAAGTTCAACTGCAGAAACTGGAAAAACAGAATGTCAGCAGTGTGATCATCGACCTGCGTAGCAATGGCGGTGGGGCGTTGACCGAAGCGGTATCGCTCTCAGGTCTGTTTATTCCTGCGGGTCCCATTGTTCAGGTCCGCGATAACAACGGCAAGGTTCGTGAAGACAGCGATACCGACGGGCAGGTGTTCTATAAAGGCCCGCTGGTGGTACTGGTTGACCGTTTCAGTGCTTCGGCTTCAGAAATCTTTGCCGCGGCAATGCAGGATTACGGTCGTGCGCTGGTTGTGGGTGAACCGACGTTTGGTAAAGGCACCGTTCAGCAATACCGTTCATTGAACCGTATTTACGATCAGATGTTACGTCCTGAATGGCCAGCGCTGGGTTCTGTGCAGTACACGATCCAGAAATTCTATCGCGTTAACGGCGGCAGTACGCAACGTAAAGGCGTAACGCCAGACATCATCATGCCGACGGGTAATGAAGAAACGGAAACGGGTGAGAAATTCGAAGATAACGCGCTGCCGTGGGATAGCATTGATGCCGCGACTTATGTGAAATCAGGCGATTTAACGGCCTTTGGGCCGGAGCTGCTGAAGGAACATAATGCGCGTATCGCGAAAGATCCTGAGTTCCAGAACATCATGAAGGATATCGCGCGCTTCAACGCTATGAAGGACAAGCGCAATATCGTTTCTCTGAACTACGCTGTGCGTGAGAAAGAGAATAATGAAGATGATGCGACGCGTCTGGCGCGTTTGAACGAACGCTTTAAACGCGAAGGTAAACCGGAGTTGAAGAAGCTGGATGATCTACCGAAAGATTACCAAGAGCCGGATCCTTATCTGGATGAGACGGTGAATATCGCACTCGATCTGGCGAAGCTTGAAAAAGCCAGACCCGCGGAACAACCCGCTCCCGTCAAGTAATATCAATCAGGCACAAGAAATTGTGCCTGATTTTTTAACAGCGGCAAGATGCCGTAAATCAGATGCTACAAAATGTAAAGTTGTGTCTTTCTGGTGACTTACGCACTATCCAGACTTGAAAATAGTCGCGTAACCCATACGATGTGGGTATCGCATATTGCGTTTTGTTAAACTGAGGTAAAAAGAAAATTATGATGCGAATCGCGCTCTTCCTGCTAACGAACCTGGCCGTAATGGTCGTTTTCGGGCTGGTACTGAGCCTGACAGGGATACAGTCGAGCAGCGTTCAGGGGCTGATGATCATGGCCTTGCTGTTCGGTTTTGGTGGTTCCTTCGTTTCGCTTCTGATGTCCAAATGGATGGCATTACGATCTGTTGGCGGGGAAGTGATCGAGCAACCGCGTAACGAAAGGGAACGTTGGCTGGTCAATACTGTAGCAACCCAGGCTCGTCAGGCAGGGATCGCTATGCCGCAAGTGGCTATCTACCATGCGCCGGACATCAACGCTTTTGCAACCGGTGCGCGCCGTGATGCCTCTCTGGTTGCTGTCAGCACCGGTTTGCTGCAGAACATGAGCCCGGATGAAGCCGAGGCGGTAATTGCTCACGAAATCAGCCACATCGCCAATGGTGATATGGTTACCATGACGCTGATTCAGGGCGTGGTGAACACCTTCGTTATCTTTATTTCCCGTATTCTGGCGCAGCTTGCCGCGGGTTTTATGGGCGGAAATCGTGATGAAGGTGAAGAGAGCAACGGCAACCCGCTGATCTACTTTGCGGTTGCAACGGTTCTGGAACTGGTGTTTGGTATTCTGGCGAGCATTATCACCATGTGGTTCTCGCGTCATCGTGAATTCCATGCTGATGCCGGTTCGGCAAAACTGGTTGGTCGCGAGAAAATGATTGCCGCGCTGCAGCGCCTGAAAACCAGCTATGAACCGCAAGAAGCAACCAGCATGATGGCTTTCTGCATTAACGGTAAGTCGAAATCGCTCAGTGAGTTGTTCATGACTCACCCGCCGCTGGATAAACGAATTGAAGCTCTGCGTACGGGTGAATACCTGAAGTAATATGAAGTAAATACTAAAAAGTGCGTCCTGATCGACGCGCTTTTTTTATGCCCTGGATCGTGGCTGAGTGATACGTAAACCACTGACACAGGCAGCAATCACTGCCAGAATAGCCGCAGCCATCAGCGAAACGTGCGTACCATTATCACCGAACTGATTTAGCATCAGCGCCACCAGTGCCGCGCCGCTACTCTGACCCAGTAGACGAGCCGTTCCTAACATGCCACTGGCTCCACCGCTACGTTCGCGAGGAGCGGAGGTAATAATGGTGTGGTTATTGGGTGACTGGAACAAGCCAAATCCAGCGCCACATAAGATCATCGGCCAGATAATATTGATATCCGCAGGTGACGCGGGCAGCAGAACCAGGGAAAAAAGCCCCGCAGCCATGATGAACAACCCTAGAGCACCCAGCAATCCTGCATGTACGCGTTCAATCAAATAGCCTGCCAACGGAGCCATCACCATCGTTGCTAACGGCCACGGTGTCAGAAGTAAACCTGTTTCGACTTCACTACGCCCGAGCACGGTTTGCAGGTAAAAGGGCAGGGAAACCATTGCCAGCATTTGTGCGCAGAAAGAGCAAACAGATGTGCAAATAGAAAGTGAAAACAGCGGGATACGCAGTAAATCCACCGGTAGCAGCGGTACGGGAAGAGAAAGCTGGCGGCGAATAAAGAAAATACCAACAACAACCATTACCACCAGTTCCGCAGCAATTAACGTCAGCGATTGCCCCTGAGCGAAACCACTCAACGCAGTGATAAGCAGGCCGAAGGTTAACGCGTTCATCACGGCGCTGGGCAGGTCGAAACGGGGTTTACTGGCGCGAGAACCATTGGGTGGCAGAAAACGCATCGCCAGAAGCAGGGCGATAATACCTAACGGTACGTTGATTAAAAATAACCATTTCCAGGATGCGATGGAGAGGATTGCTGCAGCAATTGTCGGCCCGGCAGCAGAAGAGACGGCAACAATAAACGAGTTTATGCCCATCCCTCTCCCCAGAAAACGTTGTGGATAGATCAGGCGGATAAGTGCGGTATTAACGCTCATCAACGCTGCACCGCCGAAACCTTGTATGACACGCGCAAGGGTGAGCATTTGCAGCGAATCAGAAAGGGCGCAGAACAGTGAAGACAACAGAAAAACGACCAGACCGCATTTATAAATACGTCGATAGCCAAACATATCGCCCAGAAACGAAAACGAGAGCAGGGAGATGACAATGGCGATTTGATAGGCGTTCACTACCCAGATGGAACTGGCTGGCGTGGCATGAAGGTCCGTGGCGATTGTTGGCAGGGCGACGTTGGCGATTGCGCCGTCAAGGACAGCCATCGAAATACCAATCACAATGGTTAATATCGCACCGTATCGCTGGGGCAATGGCAGGCCGTCGGCCTGAACTTTTGGCATAGGAATTTTATATCTTTGGTGAATAATCAACAGGGGTATGATTCTAGCACTGATATTCACGGTGGATGTCGCAGAATTGTAACTAACCGGCAAAAGATGGATTGCGACCCCCCTGGTGCGAAATTATAATAAAAAACAGTTCTGATTTTTATAAAACACTCGCAATGAGGTGATAAATGGCTAACGCAGATCTGGATAAACAGCCTGATTCTGTATCTTCCGTGCTAAAAGTTTTTGGCATTTTGCAGGCGCTGGGTGAAGAGCGCGAAATAGGGATAACCGAGCTGTCGCAGCGCGTCATGATGTCAAAAAGCACCGTTTATCGCTTTTTACAGACCATGAAAACCTTAGGTTATGTGGCGCAGGAAGGGGAGTCGGAGAAATATTCCCTGACCCTGAAATTGTTTGAACTGGGCGCTCGCGCGTTACAAAACGTCGATTTAATTCGTAGCGCAGATATCCAGATGCGTGAGATCTCCCGCCTGACCAAAGAAACTATCCACCTCGGCGCACTGGACGAAGACAGTATTGTTTACATTCACAAAATTGACTCTATGTACAATTTGCGCATGTATTCACGGATTGGGCGTCGTAATCCGCTGTACAGCACCGCGATTGGTAAGGTACTGCTGGCATGGCGCGATCGCGATGAAGTGAAGCAAATTCTTGAGGGCGTGGAGTATAAACGCAGTACCGAGCGGACCATCACCAGTACAGAAGCGTTATTACCCGTTCTGGACCAGGTGCGCGAGCAGGGGTATGGCGAAGATAACGAAGAGCAGGAAGAAGGGCTGCGATGCATTGCGGTACCGGTATTTGATCGCTTTGGCGTGGTCATTGCCGGTTTGAGCATCTCCTTCCCGACGTTGCGTTTCTCTGAAGAGCGTTTACAGGAATATGTCGCAATGTTGCATACCGCAGCGCGCAAAATTTCTGCCCAAATGGGTTATCACGACTATCCGTTCTGATGAGAGTAAGAACCTGTCGGAATATCAAACAGACAGGTTCTTTATTTAGCATGAGAAAAATAAAGTTGAAGGTGCGTTATATTAAACGCGCTTGCTATAAGAATATTTTACTCATGAGTGAGAATCTGGTTATTTATTACCCTTAACCATTATCGGCCACGATATTGCTTTTACGTAACAGTGGGCAATCTGTTATCCCCAAGAAACCATTTTTAGTGTGCAAGTATTGTACCGTGCTGGTGCCTCTGGCAGTCAGATAGGTACATTGCAAACCTAATCCTGCGGCATTCTCTTTGCTTCCAATCAAAACGCCATATCCGCTGAGTAATAATCCTATCCATACCAGTGCTATCAGCATAACTGTGCGAATGATGAATCGCATTACAACCTCTTCTCTTTTTATGTTCGCTTAATCGTAGCGGCAATATGCGCTGAAGCAAGCTACTCATTCCGAAAAAGCACGAATATCGACATAGTTAGGCGCTGTTTAACTAACGCATGCTAGTTTAATGACATAAGGTAGGTGAAGCGGAGATTGGAGTGAAAAAGTTTCGATGGGTCGTTCTGGTTGTCGTGGTGTTGGCTTGCTTGCTGCTTTGGGCGCAGGTATTCAACATGATGTGCGATCAGGATGTACAATTTTTCAGCGGAATTTGTGCCATTAACCAGTTTATCCCGTGGTGATATCATTTTTTCAGCACTAGATTTTCTTCCTCTCCAGCAGTGGTAGAATAGCGCCTCTACTCAGAGGTGGTGAAATGAACGAAGTTGTAAATTCAGGCGTGATGAACATTGCGTCTTTGGTTGTATCGGTGGTGGTTCTTCTTATCGGGCTCATCTTGTGGTTTTTTATCAATCGTGCCAGTTCACGGACTAACGAACAGATTGAACTGCTTGAGGCGTTGCTGGATCAGCAAAAACGTCAAAATGCACTGTTACGTCGTTTGTGCGAAGCAAACGAACCAGAGAAAGCAGATAAAAAGACCATTGAGAGTCAAAAATCGGTTGATGACGAAGATATTATTCGCCTGGTCGCCGAACGATAATCCTTCCTCAATCTTGAGTAACCCCGTCGTTGAAGGGTTACTCAATTCATCCTGATTATACGCACTGTCATGGTGCAACTGCTTCAAATTAAAACTCTGGTCTGACTTCAGATAATTATCATATTATTTATTTGCGTAACGGGATATCAGAAAAAGATATTTTCCTCATTAATTTATTAGGATGTTTACATCGGATTTGTGATTAAGCGTGGTATTATTTATTAGCGAAACGTTTCTCTCTTGATTTTTTTGCTCATTCATCAATTTTTCTTATTTTAAATTTTCGGTAATGCTGCCAACTTACTGATTTAGTGTATGATGGTGATTTTAAGGTGCTTGCGTGGCTTCCATTTCCATCAGATGTCCTTCCTGCTCCGCTACTGAAGGCGTGGTGCGTAACGGCAAAAGCACTGCCGGACATCAGCGCTATCTCTGCTCTCATTGCCGTAAAACATGGCAACTACAGTTCACTTACACCGCCTCTCAGCCCGGTAC
>NZ_MDGW01000601.1:0-15508 GCF_001712525.1 Shigella sp. FC1661 | reverse complement strand
GTACCGGGCTGAGAGGCGGTGTAAGTGAACTGTAGTTGCCATGTTTTACGGCAATGAGAGCAGAGATAGCGCTGATGTCCGGCAGTGCTTTTGCCGTTACGCACCACGCCTTCAGTAGCGGAGCAGGAAGGACATCTGATGGAAATGGAAGCCACGCAAGCACCTTAAAATCACCATCATACACTAAATCAGTAAGTTGGCAGCATTACCAATACGTTGATAAACAATTCCGATGCCCGAAAAACGTCGGCGTTACTATTTCTTGATGGCGATAATTTCAAATATATCAATGATACCTGGGGTCATGCGACGGGCGATAGGGTCTTGATTGAAATCGCAAAACGGTTAGCTGAATTTGGCGGGCTGCGACATAAAGCATACCGCCTGGGCGGCGATGAATTCGCTATGGTGCTCTATGATGTACAGTCGGAATCTGAAGTGCAACAGATATGCTCAGCACTGACACAAATCTTTAATCTCCCGTTTGATCTTCATAATGGCCATCAGACCACCATGACATTAAGCATTGGTTACGCGATGACCATTGAGCACGCCTCTGCGGAAAAATTACAAGAGCTTGCCGATCACAATATGTATCAGGCCAAACACCAGCGTGCCGAAAAGCTGGTGAGATAGCAACAGATCCAAACCATGGCAGCCAAATTGGCCTCGACAGGGCTAACACATGCCCGTATGGATGGACACACCGATAACTATGGTGAAGACAGTTACAACGAAGGCTTATCATTGAAACGGGCGAATGTCGTGGCCGATGCATGGGCTATTGGTGGACAAATTCCACGCAGCAATCTCACCACACAGGGTTTAGGAAAAAAATATCCCATAGCCAGTAACAAGACCGCCCAGGGCCGCGCCGAGAACCGCCGCGTCGCAGTGGTGATTACAACCCCTTAAAACACGAGCAAACAGACAAAAAAAGGGCCAGCCAATTGGCCAGCCCTTCTTAACAGGATGTCGCTTAAGCGAAATCTTAGTTAAGACGCTCTTTGATACGAGCAGCCTTACCAGTACGCTCACGCAGGTAGTACAGTTTAGCTTTACGAACAGCACCACGACGTTTGACAGAAATGCTGTCAACTACCGGAGAGTGAGTCTGGAAGACACGCTCAACGCCTTCGCCGTTGGAAATTTTACGAACAGTGAATGCAGAGTGCAGACCGCGGTTACGAATAGCGATAACCACGCCCTCGAATGCCTGCAGACGTTTTTTGGAACCTTCAACAACCCATACTTTCACTTCCACGGTATCACCCGGACGGAAGGAAGGTACGTCCTGCTTCATCTGCTCTTGTTCAAGTTGCTTAATAATGTTGCTCATAATTTAATCTCTTATCCTGGGTAAACTGATATCTCGGGGGCTTACGCCATCCCATCATGTTTATGTTGCTGTTGTGCGTGTTCCGTTTTGAACTCCGCCAGCAACCTTGCTTGCTCTTCAGTCAGAGCCAGGTTTTCCAGAAGTTCAGGTCTTCTAAGCCAGGTACGGCCCAGCGACTGTTTCAAACGCCAGCGACGTATCTCGGCATGGTTGCCCGACAGTAACACTGGCGGAACTTCCATCCCTTCTAACACCTCAGGCCGCGTATAGTGCGGGCAATCCAGCAATCCTTCAGCAAAGGAATCTTCCGTTGCCGAGGCTTCATGTCCCAGTACCCCCGGAATAAACCGGGAAACGGAGTCAATCAGCGTCATTGCTGGTAACTCACCACCACTGAGAACGTAATCGCCGATTGACCATTCTTCGTCAATTTCGGTTTGGATCACGCGCTCATCTATACCTTCGTAGCGACCGCACACCAGAATCAATTTTTGATTCGTTGCCAATTCGCTGACGCCCGCTTGATCAAGCTTGCGTCCCTGTGGTGACAGATAAATCACCTTTGCGCCTTCACCCGCCGCGGCTTTTGCTGCATGAATGGCGTCCCGCAAGGGTTGCACCATCATTAACATCCCCGGTCCGCCGCCGTAAGGACGATCGTCCACGGTACGGTGCCGGTCATGCGTGAAGTCGCGAGGACTCCAGCTCTGGATGCTCAGCAGGCCATTTTTAACTGCCCGGCCAGTTACCCCGTAATCGGTAATTGCGCGGAACATTTCAGGAAACAGGCTAATTATGCCAATCCACATAGCGCCGTCTTTTACCGTTTATCCGGTGGTTTAAAAACCAGGATCCCAATCTACTTCGATTGAACGAGTAGTGAGATCGACTTTCTTGATAACCTGCCCATCGAGGAACGGTACGAGACGTTCCTTGATACCAAACGCATCTTTCAGGTTTGCCTTAATGACGAGAACGTCATTAGATCCGGTTTCCATCATATCGATGACTTTACCGAGATCGTAGCCTTCAGTGGTTACTACCTGGCAGCCCATCAGGTCTTTCCAGTAGTAGTCACCCTCTTCAAGCTGAGGCAACTGCGATGAATCCACGACAATTTCACAATTCGTCAGCAGGTTCGCCGCATCACGATCGTCAACGCCTTTCAGCTTGATGATCATGTCCTGATTGTGGTGCTTCCAGCTTTCCAGCTGGACTTGCTGCCACTGACCCGCCTTCTGGATAAACCAGGGCTGATAGTCAAAAATGCTTTCGGCGTCTTCGGTGGAAGAAAACACTCTGAGCCACCCACGAATACCGTAAGACGAACCCATTTTTCCCAAAACGATGGGATCAACAGGTGCTTGCGCGGTGAGTTGTTTGCTCATCATGACCACCGTGACAGATTAAGCTGCTTTGTTTACTTCTTTGATCAGCGCAGCAACGCGATCAGAAATAGTTGCGCCCTGGCCAACCCAGTGAGCGATGCGATCCAGATCCAGGCGAGTGCCTTCTTCTTTTTCGCTAGCGATTGGGTTGAAGAAACCAACGCGCTCGATGAAGCGACCGTTGCGTGCATTACGGCTGTCAGCGACAACAACCTGGTAGAACGGACGCTTTTTAGCGCCGTGACGTGCTAAACGAATAGTTACCATAACATCCTCTTGTGTGAATAAAACAACCTGACCCCATCGAGGAACGGAGTCCGGCGTCATATTAAAAGCCCGAAAATTTTACTGATTTCTGGAGAAAATGCAATCAGCAGTTAATAACTCTGTCGCATAAGGTCATTTAGCGACCAGGAAATCCCGGCGGCATCATCCCCTTCATGCTTCTCATCATCTTCGCCATTCCGCCCTTCTTCATTTTCTTCATCATGCGCTGCATGTCGTCGAACTGTTTCAGAAGACGGTTAACGTCCTGCACCTGCATACCGCAACCGGCAGCAATACGGCGTTTACGCGAACCTTTGATGATTTCTGGCTTAGCGCGCTCTTTCATCGTCATCGAGTTGATGATGGCTTCCATACGCACCAGCACTTTATCGTCCATCTGTGACTTGACGTTATCCGGGATCTGCCCCATGCCCGGCAGCTTGCCCATCAGGCTGGCCATGCCGCCCATATTTTTCATCTGGCGCAGCTGCTCAAGAAAGTCGTTGAGATCGAAGCCGTCACCTTTTTTCAGCTTGCTGGCTAATTTCTCTGCCTGCGCGCGGTCAACTTTGCTTTCGATATCTTCGATCAGCGACAGTACGTCGCCCATGCCGAGAATACGCGACGCAATGCGGTCCGGATGGAACGGCTCCAGCGCCTCAGTTTTCTCGCCAACACCGAGGAACTTGATCGGTTTGCCAGTGATGTGACGAATAGAGAGCGCCGCACCGCCGCGGGCATCGCCGTCCACTTTGGTCAACACTACGCCGGTAAGCGGTAACGCTTCATTGAATGCTTTTGCCGTATTGGCCGCATCCTGACCGGTCATGGCGTCAACCACAAACAGGGTTTCAACCGGGTTAATCGACGCATGGACTTGTTTGATCTCGTCCATCATCGCTTCGTCAACGTGCAGACGACCAGCGGTATCCACCAGCAGCACGTCGTAGAATTTCAGTTTGGCTTCTTTCAGCGCCGCGTTAACGATATCTACCGGCTTCTGACCAACATCAGAAGGGAAGAAATCAACGCCCACCTGCTCTGCCAGCGTCTCAAGCTGTTTGATTGCCGCCGGGCGATAAACGTCGGCAGAAACCACCAGCACTTTCTTCTTGTGCTTCTCGCGCAGGAACTTACCGAGTTTACCAACGCTGGTTGTTTTACCGGCACCTTGCAGGCCCGCCATCAGCACGACCGCAGGCGGTTGCGCCGCCAGGTTCAGGGTCTGGTTCTCTTCGCCCATCGCCGCAACCAGTTCGTTACGGACGATTTTGACGAACTCCTGCCCCGGCGTCAGGCTCTTATTAACTTCATGACCAACCGCTTTCTCTTTTACGCGATTGATAAACTCACGCACTACCGGCAGAGCGACATCCGCCTCCAGCAGCGCCATGCGCACTTCGCGCAGCGTATCTTTTACGTTGTCTTCAGTTAGGCGTCCACGGCCACTGATATTGCGCAGCGTGCGCGACAAACGATCGGTTAAATTATCAAACATTGTCTCTCGCCTGGGGTGGAAACGGTTGGCCGCAATCGCGACACATCATCAGTATTTTGCCGCAGTATAACATGAAGGCGTCTTTGTTGTTATGCAACGGTTGGAGCAGCGTTCACCTGACGCTATACTGCTTCTCTTTCTTATTGCTCAAACTGTCGACATCACTATGCCCGTTTTTGCTCTGCTCGCGCTTGTCGCCTACTCCGTCAGTCTTGCGCTGATTGTTCCCGGTCTGCTGCAAAAAAACGGCGGCTGGCGGCGCATGGCTATTATTTCTGCGGTCATTGCGCTGGTCTGCCACGCAATCGCTCTGGAAGCCCGCATCCTACCCGACGGTGATAGCGGACAAAACCTCAGCCTGCTGAACGTTGGTTCATTGGTCAGTTTGATGATCTGTACGGTAATGACCATTGTGGCTTCTCGCAATCGTGGCTGGTTGCTGCTACCCATTGTCTATGCCTTTGCGCTTATCAACCTAGCGCTGGCGACCTTCATGCCCAATGAATACATCACCCATCTGGAAGCAACGCCTGGGATGCTGGTGCACATTGGCTTATCGCTCTTTTCCTATGCCACGCTAATTATCGCCGCCCTGTACGCGCTGCAACTGGCGTGGATTGATTACCAACTGAAGAACAAGAAGCTGGCATTTAACCAGGAAATGCCGCCATTGATGAGTATCGAGCGTAAAATGTTCCACATCACGCAGATTGGCGTGGTGCTGCTAACGCTCACGCTTTGCACTGGCCTGTTCTACATGCACAACCTATTTAGCATGGAAAATATCGACAAGGCTGTGCTCTCTATCGTGGCGTGGTTTGTCTATATTGTGCTGCTGTGGGGACATTACCATGAAGGATGGCGTGGACGCCGCGTCGTCTGGTTTAACGTTGCGGGCGCGGTAATTCTGACACTGGCCTACTTCGGCAGCCGAATTGTCCAGCAGTTAATCAGCTAAACCCAGAAAAGGAGTTTCCCCTGGAACACATTTCTACTACTACGTTGATCATTATTCTGATCATCATGGTGGTCATTTCAGCCTATTTTTCCGGGTCCGAAACCGGAATGATGACCCTCAACCGCTATCGTCTGCGACATATGGCGAAACAGGGTAATCGCTCGGCCAAACGCGTCGAAAAATTGCTGCGTAAGCCAGACCGCCTGATAAGCCTGGTGTTAATCGGCAATAACCTGGTCAATATTCTTGCCTCCGCGCTCGGCACTATTGTTGGGATGCGTTTGTACGGCGATGCGGGCGTGGCAATTGCTACTGGTGTGCTGACTTTTGTCGTACTGGTATTTGCTGAGGTATTGCCGAAAACCATTGCCGCGCTGTACCCGGAAAAAGTCGCTTATCCGAGTAGTTTTCTGCTGGCTCCGCTGCAAATTTTGATGATGCCGCTGGTCTGGTTGCTGAATGCTATCACCCGTATGCTGATGCGCATGATGGGTATCAAAACCGATATCGTGGTTAGCGGCTCTTTGAGCAAAGAAGAGTTGCGCACTATCGTGCACGAATCACGCTCACAAATTTCCCGTCGCAATCAGGATATGCTGCTGTCGGTGCTCGATCTGGAAAAAATGACCGTTGATGACATCATGGTGCCGCGCAGTGAAATTATCGGTATTGATATCAACGATGACTGGAAATCGATTCTGCGCCAACTCTCCCACTCACCTCACGGGCGCATCGTGCTCTACCGTGATTCGCTGGACGACGCCATCAGTATGCTGCGAGTACGTGAAGCCTGGCGGTTGATGTCGGAGAAAAAAGAGTTCACCAAAGAAACCATGCTGCGCGCCGCGGACGAGATCTATTTTGTGCCGGAAGGTACGCCGCTCAGCACGCAGTTAGTAAAGTTTCAGCGCAACAAAAAGAAAGTCGGCCTGGTCGTCAACGAGTATGGAGACATTCAGGGGCTGGTGACGGTTGAAGATATTCTGGAAGAGATTGTCGGCGATTTCACTACGTCGATGTCGCCAACACTTGCCGAAGAGGTCACGCCGCAAAACGACGGTTCGGTGATTATCGATGGCACCGCCAACGTGCGGGAAATCAACAAAGCCTTTAACTGGCATCTACCGGAAGATGATGCCCGCACGGTTAATGGCGTCATTCTTGAGGCACTGGAAGAGATCCCTGTCGCAGGCACCCGCGTGCGTATTGGCGAGTACGATATAGATATTCTCGACGTACAGGACAATATGATTAAGCAGGTAAAAGTTTTTCCTGTGAAACCGCTGCGCGAGAGTGTGGCGGAGTAACGAAAACGCCTGCCATTCGCATGCAGGGCCGTGAATTATTACGAAAACAGAAATTACGCTTTTGCTTTCGCTACAGTTACCATCGCCGCACGAATCGTACGACCATTCAGCGTATAACCCTTCTGCATAATGCCCAGTACGTTACCTGGCGCAACGTCATCAGATTCCACCATTGCGATAGCCTGATGCACATTCGGGTCCAGCGGCACGTTAGTTTCGGCGATCACTTCAACACCAAACTTACGCACAACATCCAGCATCGACTTCAGCGTCAGCTCAATGCCTTCAACCATCGCAGACATATCCGGGTTAGCTTTATCAGCCACTTCCAGCGCACGATCCAGGCTATCAATCACCGGCAGCAATTCGTTGATGAATTTCTCCAGCGCGAATTTGTGGGCTTTTTCAATATCCAGTTCAGTACGTCGACGCAGGTTTTCCATTTCGGCTTTTACACGCAAAATGCCGTCACGTTCACGGGTCTGGGCTTCAGCCAGCTGAGCTTCGAGATTCGCAATTTTTTCATCGCGCGGATCCACCTGCTCAGCAGAAGCTTCTGGCTCAACTGCCTCAATCTCTTCGTGCTGATCCATGATAATTTCTTCCGGGGCTTGCCCCTCAGGCGTTTTCTGTTCTTTACTACTCATGAATTTCTCCGCGTTTTTTTCGCATTCATCTCGCTAACTTCGCTTATTATGGGGATCAGTTTCAGGGTTTCAAGGGAAGCACTCACATTGTCATCAATCTTCGCAACAAGGACCTCGGAAAAATGAATAATCATTTCAAGTGTATTGGCATTGTGGGACACCCACGGCACCCCACTGCACTGACAACACATGAAATGCTCTACCGCTGGCTGTGCACAAAAGGTTACGAGGTCATCGTTGAGCAACAAATCGCTCACGAACTGCAACTGAAGAATGTGAAAACTGGCACGCTCGCGGAGATTGGGCAACTAGCTGATCTCGCGGTAGTCGTTGGTGGCGACGGTAATATGCTGGGCGCGGCACGCACACTCGCCCGTTACGATATTAAAGTTATTGGAATCAACCGTGGCAACCTGGGTTTCCTGACTGACCTTGACCCCGATAACGCCCAGCAACAGTTAGCCGATGTGCTGGAAGGCCACTACATCAGCGAGAAACGTTTTTTGCTGGAAGCGCAAGTCTGTCAGCAAGATTGCCAGAAACGCATCAGCACCGCGATAAATGAAGTGGTGCTTCATCCAGGCAAAGTGGCACATATGATTGAGTTCGAAGTGTATATCGACGAGATCTTTGCGTTTTCTCAGCGATCTGATGGACTAATTATTTCGACGCCAACAGGCTCCACCGCCTATTCCCTCTCTGCAGGCGGTCCTATTCTGACCCCCTCTCTGGATGCGATTACCCTGGTGCCCATGTTCCCGCATACGTTGTCAGCACGACCACTGGTCATAAACAGCAGCAGCACGATCCGTCTGCGTTTTTCGCATCGCCGTAACGACCTGGAAATCAGTTGCGACAGCCAGATAGCACTGCCGATTCAGGAAGGTGAAGATGTCCTGATTCGTCGCTGTGATTACCATCTGAATCTGATTCATCCGAAAGATTACAGTTATTTCAACACATTAAGCACCAAGCTCGGCTGGTCAAAAAAATTATTCTAATTTTACGCCAGCCTCTTTACTGTATATAAAACCAGTTTATACTGTACACAATAACAGTAATGGTTTTTCATACAGGAAAACGACTATGTTGGCACAACTGACCATCAGCAACTTTGCTATCGTTCGTGAGCTTGAGATTGATTTTCATAGCGGCATGACCGTAATAACTGGCGAGACCGGCGCGGGTAAATCTATTGCAATAGATGCCCTCGGTCTTTGTCTCGGTGGTCGCGCTGAAGCCGACATGGTGCGTACCGGCGCTGCTCGCGCTGACCTGTGCGCCCGTTTTTCTCTGAAAGATACGCCAGCGGCTCTGCGCTGGCTGGAAGAAAATCAGCTTGAAGACGGGCATGAATGTTTGCTTCGTCGCGTGATCAGCAGCGATGGTCGCTCCCGTGGTTTCATCAACGGTACAGCTGTTCCTCTGTCACAACTGCGCGAACTGGGTCAGTTGCTGATTCAGATCCATGGTCAGCACGCTCATCAATTACTCACCAAACCTGAGCACCAAAAATTCCTGCTTGATGGCTATGCCAATGAAACCTCTCTACTGCAGGAAATGACCGCACGTTATCAGTTGTGGCATCAAAGCTGCCGTGACCTCGCGCATCATCAACAGTTAGGTCAGGAACGCGCCGCCCGTGCGGAACTGCTGCAATACCAATTAAAAGAACTTAACGAATTTAATCCGCAGCCCGGAGAGTTTGAACAAATCGACGAAGAGTACAAACGTCTGGCGAACAGCGGTCAATTGCTGACCACCAGCCAGAATGCATTGGCATTAATGGCCTACGGTGAAGACGCAAACCTGCAAAGTCAGCTTTACACGGCTAAACAACTGGTGAGCGAATTGATTGGCATGGACAGCAAACTGTCCGGCGTACTTGATATGCTGGAAGAAGCTACCATCCAGATTGCTGAAGCCAGCGATGAACTGCGCCACTACTGCGATCGTCTGGATCTCGATCCCAACCGACTATTTGAACTTGAACAGCGCATCTCAAAACAGATTTCGCTGGCACGTAAACATCACGTCAGCCCTGAGGCATTGCCACAGTATTACCAGTCGCTACTGGAAGAACAGCAGCAACTGGACGATCAGGCCGACTCACAAGAAACGCTTGCGCTGGCGGTAACGAAACATCATCAGCAGGCACTGGAAATCGCGCGCGCATTACACCAACAACGCCAGCAATATGCAGAAGAACTTGCACAGCTGATCACCGACAGTATGCATGCGCTCTCAATGCCGCATGGGCAGTTTACGATCGATGTTAAATTTGACGAGCATCACCTGGGCGCTGACGGTGCCGATCGTATTGAGTTTCGGGTAACCACCAACCCAGGTCAGCCAATGCAGCCTATTGCCAAAGTCGCATCCGGTGGTGAATTGTCCCGCATCGCACTGGCAACCCAGGTCATCACGGCGCGTAAAATGGAAACCCCGGCACTGATTTTTGATGAAGTGGATGTAGGGATTAGCGGTCCAACAGCGGCAGTTGTCGGCAAACTGCTGCGTCAACTCGGCGAATCAACTCAGGTGATGTGTGTTACCCACCTGCCACAAGTCGCGGGATGTGGTCATCAACACTATTTTGTCAGCAAAGAAACCGATGGTGCGATGACAGAAACGCATATTCAATCCCTGAATAAAAAAGCGCGGTTACAAGAGCTGGCGCGCCTGCTTGGTGGCAGTGAAGTCACACGTAATACACTGGCGAATGCGAAAGAACTGCTTGCAGCGTAAACTTTTTTCCTGCTTCACGGTCAGAGTAAACAGCAAAACGCCGTAAGACCGGAAAGCAAAAGGTTTTAAAGTGATGAAAGGTCTATTATCATCGGCATATTACAGATGAGCCACGTACTGCTCGGGCCCGAAAAGGAATCAAATCACTATGCGCTGTAAAACGCTGACTGCTGCAGCAGCAGTACTATTGATGTTGACCGCAGGCTGTTCCACTCTGGAGCGAGTGGTTTACCGTCCTGACATCAACCAGGGGAACTATCTGACCGCTAACGACGTATCCAAAATACGTGTTGGCATGACGCAACAACAAGTTGCGTACGCATTGGGTACACCGCTGATGTCCGATCCATTTGGTACGAATACCTGGTTCTATGTCTTCCGCCAGCAACCAGGTCATAAAGGTGTAACGCAGCAAACGCTGACGCTGACCTTTAACAGTAGCGGTGTGTTGACCAATATTGATAACAAACCTGCGCTGAGTAGTAACTAATAATAAAGTTGCTCTCAAAGACGTTAAAAAAGGTGCTCAATGAGCACCTTTTTTCTGTCTGTTATTTATTCGCTGATTTTTCTGCTCGTTGCCTGCGAAGCTCTTTCGGATCGGCAATGAGAGGGCGATAAATCTCCACCCGATCGCCATCATGCACACTATCGCTTAGTTTTGCCGGACGGCTGTAAATGCCGACTTTGTTTTTAGTTAAATCGATATCGGTACGCAATTCCAGCAAGCCACTGGCGCGAATAGCTTCTTCAACCGTCGCGCCCTCCTGCAGCGTCACGCGCTGCAGGTACTGCTTCTCAGGTAGCGCATAAGCCACCTCAACGGCAATTTTACCTGGCACTGTAAACCTCTTTCGCACGAACCGTAAAAGCCTGGACCATATTAGACGCCAGCTCTTTAAACACGCGACCAAAGGCGAGTTCAATCAACTTATTGGTAAACTCAAAGTCGAGATGAAACTCGATACGACACGCCTCCTGGCTCAGCGGCGTAAACTTCCATCCACCAATCAATTTCTTGAACGGCCCATCCACCAGATTCATAAGAATACTTTGGTTACTGGTCAACTGGTTGCGGGTAGTAAACGTTTTGCTGATCCCAGCCTTAGAGACATCTACCGCCGCAGTCATCTGCCCAGGAGTGGACTCCAGAATCCGACTTCCGGTACAACCCGGCAAAAACTGAGGATAAGACTGAACGTCATTCACTAACTGATACATTTGCTCCGCGCTGTAGGGTACCAGTGCGGTCCGGCTAATCTGAGGCATAACTATTTCCATCAACAAAAATCCAACAAATAATATCATTTATCCTGCTGTAAAAAAAACGCTATCCCGGCGCTGGGTAACATCGGGTTCATGCTAAGATAGAGCCTTGTCCCCCGCAGGATTGATATGGGGTGTTTTCGATTTCAGATTACCGATGATTCACGACGCTTATGACGAAGAAAAAAGCACATAAACCTGGTTCAGCGACCATCGCGCTTAACAAGCGCGCCCGTCACGAATACTTTATCGAAGAAGAGTTCGAAGCGGGACTTGCCCTGCAAGGCTGGGAAGTTAAATCCCTGCGCGCAGGAAAAGCCAATATCAGCGACAGCTACGTCCTTCTGCGTGACGGAGAGGCATTTCTGTTTGGCGCTAACATCACGCCAATGGCCGTAGCCTCCACGCATGTGGTGTGCGATCCTACCCGTACCCGCAAGTTACTTCTCAACCAGCGCGAACTGGACTCATTGTACGGTCGCGTCAATCGAGAAGGCTATACCGTAGTGGCGCTCTCCCTGTACTGGAAAAATGCCTGGTGCAAAGTGAAAATCGGCGTCGCCAAAGGTAAAAAACAGCACGATAAACGTTCAGATATCAAAGAACGCGAATGGCAGGTGGATAAAGCACGTATCATGAAAAACGCCCACCGTTAAACCTGCACTCCAATTATTGACCAGTTCCTCACCGCGCCTCCCTCTCCGGCGGCGCGAATGAACATCTTATTGGCTATCACATCCGACACAAATGTTGCCATCCCATTGCTTAATCGAATAAAAATCAGGCTACATGGGTGCTAAATCTTTAACGATAACGCCATTGAGGCTGGTCATGGCGCTCATAAATCTGGTATACTTGCCGTTACACATTGGGGCTGATTCTGGATTCGACGGGATTTGCGAAACCCAAGGTGCATGCCGAGGGGCGGTTGGCCTCGTAAAAAGCCGCAAAAAATAGTCGCAAACGACGAAAACTACGCTTTAGCAGCTTAATAACCTGCTTAGAGCCCTCTCTCCCTAGCCTCCGCTCTTAGGACGGGGATCAAGAGAGGTCAAACCCAAAAGAGATCGCGTGGAAGCCCTGCCTGGGGTTGAAGCGTTAAAACTTAATCAGGCTAGTTTGTTAGTGGCGTGTCCGTCCGCAGCTGGCAAGCGAATGTAAAGACTGACTAAGCATGTAGTACCGAGGACGTAGGAATTTCGGACGCGGGTTCAACTCCCGCCAGCTCCACCAATCATGATTGGACGGTATAAGGACAACACCAATAAAAACAGGAAGTTAGCAGTCTCAGCAGGACACCGACCAGACGGTGAAGAGACATAAAAGGATACGCAAAGGAGCCGCGGCTCCTGGTGACATGAAAGCCCACAGATGTGGGCTTTTTCGTTGATGGTCAGAACGACCAGTTCACACCAGCTACCCCGTTCCACGGGGATTCCACACCGGCACCATGGCTATACCCCACCCCAAGATGCCCGCTTAACGTACTGCTGAATGAGGCTTTAATACCTGCCTGGTATATTCCACGTCTGCCCGACAAATCATTGACGAAATTACCGTCACTATTCACTTTCACCCGGTTATCATCGACAAATTCTTTGCGCACAGCCGCCTTCAGCCACGGCTCAACTTCCATACCGTTCCCCAGACGCATGTTGTAACTCAGCGTTGCACCCAGTTCACGATATAAACTGCGGGTATCGACTGATTTCGATTCCATGCCATTGGATAAATGATATTCAGGGTTATCAGCGGTGAACCCCCGTTAACGATGCATACGGCGTCAGGTTCCAGTTACCATCGGTAAATCGCATCCCGGTTTCAATGTGACCGCCCAGCCCGTTGCTGCGATAACTGCCGTTGGCGGCTCCACCGCTGCCAACCGTGGAGTCGCGAGCTTCGGTACCTGCTAATACCAATAAATTACCGCCATTTTCCAGCAACATATTGGTCGCTAAATTGCCGGAAATGGAAAAAGTGCCGTACTGGTGAGTACCGCTGATTTAAATACCGTTAGCCGTGCTCGTCTGGAGAGCGGCACCGCTGTTCTGGACGATATCTGTCGCTTTGCCATTATCGTTAACTGTCAGCGTACCGCCTTCATTGATCTTTGTTTTTATTGCCTCTCCGTTAGCTGAAACTGTTTGTATTCCGCCGTCGTTAATCGTTGTCTCATTCGCCACCCCCTCGACGATTTGTTCGCCGCCGGTGAGCGTCGTGCCTGTCGCAGTGGCTTTTGTTTTGACGATCTCCCGTCCGCCCGTATTGACCTGTGTTTTGTCAGAAGAGGTGTCTGACTCCACGGTTAACACGCCGCCATTTGCCAGCAGGATATTGTTCGCCGCACCCTGCTCGATGCTGAACGCGACGCCATCCGCGCGTGTTCCTGTGACCCGCGTCGCCCTGGTGGTTGCAACCAAAGCGCCCTGGCTACTCTGCTGTATCTCCGTTGCGCTGCCTTTCTCCCGCACATCGAGTGTGCCGCCGTCATTAAGCACCGAGTTTTCAGCCAGACCGCCCTCATTAACTACCTGTGAACCCCCATTAATAATGGAACCTTCCGCTGTCCCGTTTGCCATAATTTGTTGTAGGCCAGAGACGATATCGGTATTGATTGCCTTACCATAATTCTGAACGGTTTGCGTGCCACCATTGATGTGTGTTTTCTCTGTTGACCCACCATCAACAATTTGTTCACCACTTTCGATATTTGCCTCAGTGGCTAATCCATATACCGTTTGCTTGCCACCTTTGATATTTGCTTTATCAGAAGTGGCACTGGCATATATTGTTTGGGTGCCAGCACTATTGAGTACAGTGCCAACATCTTTTCCATAAACATCCATTTTGCCGTTGGCATTAATAATCGTATCAACTGCCCGGGAACCAGTGACGACTGTTAATGAGCCAGCGTTTTCCAGCACTACATTTTTAGCTTCTGAATTCCTGATGTAGAAAGCATCACCATAACTGTTGGTTCCTTTGATAAGGGTTCCGGAAGTTGTGGAAGCAATTAATGCGCCGCCGGATTGTTGCTCAACATGCTTAGCCTCACCACCGTCCTGAACCTCCAGAACGCCACCATTATTAAGTCTGGTGGTATCTGTTTTAGCCTCCTTCTGGACAATCAGCTTACCGCCAGCATCAACGGTAGTATTTTTCGCCGAGGTTTTAGCCACTACCGTCAGTTCGCCGGTATTTTCCAGCACAACATAATTAGCCTCCCCTCCGGGTAATAGTGAAGTGAGAGAGCTTGTTGTATCCTTCGATATCAGTCCCTGCGCCCGTGTTGGCAACTAAAGCACTGCCCGTCTCCTGGTTAACCCCATGTGCTATACCGCCGGTATAGACAATCAGCGAGCCTCCGGCGCTAATATTGCTGCCAGTTGCCGTACCATCTTTCTCAACAACCTGCCGGCTCCCGGTGGAAATATTTGTCGTGTCAGCTTTCCCGCCGCTCTTGATATTTTGTGTTCCGCTGTTGATATTGGTACCCGTGGCAATACCATGATTATTAATATTCTGTGTACCACCATTGATTATGGTATTGGTCGCGTTTCCGGTAACATCCATTACCCCGCCGTTATCTATTCGGGTCGCATCAGCTTTAGCATTCGTTAAAACTGACATTGTTCCTTTATCTTTAATAATCGTCTTATTTGCCGAACCATATGCGTTTATGTCTAAATGACCACCGTTTTCGGTAATGACTCCAACTTACTGATAGTGTTTTATGTTCAGATAATGCCCGATGACCTTGTCATGCAGCTCCACCGATTTTGAGAACGACAGTGACTTCCGTCCCAGCCTTGCCAGATGTTGTCTCAGATTCAGATTATGTCGCTCAATGCGCTGAGTGTAACGCTTGCTGATAACGTGCAGCTTTCCCTTCAGGCGTGATTCATACAGCGGCCAGCCATCCGTCATCCATACCACGACCTCAAAGGCCGACAGCAGGCTCAGAAGACGCTCCAGTGTGGCCAGAGTGCGTTCACCGAAGACGTGCGCCACAACCCTCCTCCGTATCCTGTCATACGCGTAAAACAGCCAGCGCTGACGTGATTTAGCACCGACGTAGCCCCACTGTTCG